>JADZBT010000058.1 GCA_020851915.1 Alphaproteobacteria bacterium
GACGACATCAGCCGGTTGGCTCGCGGCCTGAAGGCGCATCTCGAATTACGGATGGCGATTCAGGACGCCGGTGGCGTTTTACAATCACCCTCCATCGAATTCGGTGAAGATTCGGACAGCCAGCTGGTGGAAAACCTGCTGGCCAGCGTATCGCAGCATCAACGGCAGAAAAACGCCGAGCAGGTAAAGAACCGAATGCGTGCGCGACTGATGAACGGTTACTGGATATTGGGAGCGCCACGCGGCTATCGTATGGATAAGCGCCCCGGTCACGGAAAAATGCTGGTACGGGACGAACCGCTGGCCTCCATTATTCAGGAGGCGCTGGAAGGCTTCGCCACGGATCGCTTCAGCACGCCTGTAGAGGTAAAGACCTTTCTGGAGCAACAGCCCGCTTTTCCGAAAGATCGTAAAGGCGGCGTGCATATGCAGCGTGTGCTGGATATTCTGAACCGCCAGCTTTATTCAGGTTACTATGATTACCCGGAATGGAGCATCGGCCTCACGCAGGGTAAACATGAAGCACTGATCAGCTTTGAAACCTTCAAGCGGATTCAGGATAAGCTCAACGGTCGCGCCAAAGTTCCGGCGAGGCATGACATCAGCCATGATTTCCCGTTGCGCGGGTTCATCGTCTGCGATGGGTGCGGCGTGCCACTCAAATCATGCTGGACGAAAGGACGAAACGGGAAATACCCGTACTATCTCTGCCAGACAAAAAACTGCGAGCATTACGGCAAATCCGTAAAGCGGGACTACATCGAAAACGAATTCGAGCAGCTGCTGATAGACGTAACTCCCTCCGAAGCGCTGGTGGGCATGGTGGACGAGATGATCGAAAAGCTGTCCGGCATGTGGGCGGATCAAAACGGAGAACGCCTCCGGGAACTACGGCATCAGGTGCGGCTGGTGGAAACCAAAGTGGAGCAGTTTCTGGATCGCATCGCCGTGGCCGATAGCGCGATACTGATCACCAGCTACGAACGCCAGATCAAAAATCTTGAAGAACAACGCCTCGTTTTACGGGAGCGCATCCAAAAATGCGGCACGGTGGACAGACAAGTCGGCGAAACGGCTAGAACCGCTTTGCAATTTCTCGCAAAGCCTTATGAACGTTGGGTTTCCGGCGATTTGCCTACCCGTAGATTGGTACTAAAAGCGACCTTTGCACGCCCTTTGGCCTATCACAGAAAGGAGGGGTATAGAACCGCCGCTCTCTCGCTCCCTTTCTCGCTTTTAAGGGGTTTTTCGGACAATGAGTCCGTATTGGTGCCCAGAAGAGGACTTGAACCTCCACGACCTTGCGATCGCTAGCACCTGAAGCTAGTGCGTCTACCAATTCCGCCATCTGGGCACAGGGGGGATATTACCCGGTAGAGGGGGCCTTATATATTCAGCGTGCATCGGGATGTCAATGAAATTAGGGGGGTGGGATTACAGCAAATTCCGGACAAAAAAAATGACCTGTGTTTCCACAGATCATTTTTTTTGCTCCTTTCCCCGCCATTTGAAGGAAGGGGGGGTTGCTCTAGTCTTCATTGAGCCACCACAGCAACGCTCCCAGCAGGAGCACCACCACCACGATGATTGCCGTGGCGTATGTCGGGGCCCAGAGCCACAATCCGATCGGCACGCCCGCCCCGATGAAATACAGGGGCAGCCACACCAGCGGGAAGTAGATGGCCCACGCTCTGCCGGTTCGCCCGAGCCCTACCACAGTCAACGTCACCACGATTGACGGGTAGAAAGCACATATCCAAAGGATGATTAACTCCAGTGGATAGTAGGGCTTTGCTTCTGCCATCGGAGTCGCCCATTTGGCGAACTCAATCAGCAGTGGCTGCAATACCCCGAACGTAAATGGGGCAAGCAGGAAAAATTGAGCATCTCTTTTGCTCATGTCAGGCCTCCTCAGACCTTTTTATTTTTCTTGTTCTTCTGATACAGGAGGCACGCCACTCAAGGTAAACCTTGAGGCAATGATGCGAAAAAAGGCGGATGAGAATCACCGGCCTGTATGTTCAAGAAGAACAAAGAAATTGAAGGTATTATACGCAAAATCGGTTACGATTTTGTTACAAAGAGGATACCGCCGCAGGCAATCGTCCCGCTTGAACCAACCGCCGCATTCCGATAACACTGTAGGGATGCGTACGCTCTATCACAGCCCCCTCTGCCCTGCGAGCCGGAAGATCCGCGTGACCCTCGCAGAGAAAGACTTGCGCTTTGAATTAAAAGAAGAAAATTACTGGGAGCGCCGCCGGGAGTTCGTAAAACTCAACCCCGCCTGCGAAACGCCCGTACTGGTCGACACCGATGGCACAGTGCTGGCCGAGAGCATCGCCATCAATGAATTTCTCGAGGAACGCTACACGGACGTTAACCTCATCGGCAAATCCTCCACCGAAAAGGCCGAGGTGCGGCGACTGGTACTGTGGTTCGACCTGAAATTTAACCACGAAGTAACCCGCAACCTTCTCTACGAAAAATTCTTCAAGCGCCTAATGGGCTACGGCGAACCCAATTCCGACGCCATCCGCGCCGGAAAATCCAACATTCTCTACCACCTCGATTACATCGCCTTCCTCACCCGCAAGCGCAAATGGCTGGCAGGCGACCGCCTGTCGCTGGCCGACATCGCAGCGGCCTCACACCTCTCGGTGCTCGACTATTTCGCCGATGTACCGTGGGAGCATAATAAGGACGCCAAGGAGTGGTACGCGCTGGTCAAGTCGCGCCCGAGCTTCCGCGACATATTGCAAGACCGCGTATCCTCGATACGCCCCGCTGCCCACTATGACAACCCGGATTTCTGACCCGGACGCACTCAAGCACTTCATCCGCGCCCGCGCCCACGCGCTTGGTTTCGACGCGGTGGGATTCGCCCCTGCCGCGCTTCCGCCGCACGCCGCTGCCGACCTCCGCGCCTTCGTGGCGGGAGGCCATCACGGCGACATGGAGTGGATGGAAGAAAAACTGGATCGGCGGGAATCGCCACGCGCGCTCTGGCCGGAGGTGCGCTCCATCATCGTGCTGGGCATGAATTATGGCCCGAAGGATAATCCGCTGGAACGCCTGCGCGATACGGAACGCGGCGTGATCTCCGTCTATGCCGAGCGCGAGGACTACCACGACGTCATCAAGGGAAAACTCAAGACCCTCGCCGGGCAGATCGGCGCGCAGGCGGGCGGCGAGGTCAAAGTGTTCGTGGATACCGCCCCCGTAATGGAAAAACCCATTGCCGCAATGACACGCTTGGGCTGGCAGGGCAAGCATAGCTGCATCGTGTCGCGCGATTTCGGTTCCTGGCTGTTCCTGGGTGAAATATTCACCACGCTGGAGATACCGCCCGATACACCGGAGCCGGATCATTGCGGCCAATGCACGCGCTGCCTCGACATCTGCTCGACCGATGCCTTCATCGGCCCGCATAAGCTCGATGCAACGCGCTGCATCTCCTACCTCACCATCGAGCATAAGGGACATATCGCCCGCGAGTTCCGTATCCCCATGGGCAACCGCATCTATGGCTGCGACGACTGCCTCGCCGTCTGCCCCTGGAACAAGTTCGCCCACGCCGCGCGCGAAATACGCCTGCAACCCATGGAAGCACTGGCGCGTCCCATGCTGGCGGAACTGCTCACGCTGGACGATGCCGGATTCCGCGCACTATTCCGCAAAACCCCCGTTCAACGCATCGGGCGTGATCGCTTCATCCGCAACACCCTGATCGCCGCAGGCAATAGCGGCGATACGGCACTGATACCGCATGCCGAGAAGTTGCTGTTCGACCCCTCCCCCCTCGTTCGGGCGATGGCGGTATGGGCGCTATCCCTGCTAATGCCTGCCCCGGATTTTGCAATATTGCAACAGCGGCATGCCTCGCAGGAGCGCGACCCCACCGTGCAAACCGAATGGGTGCTGGAAAGTTAGCGTTTCTCCCCGTATGATGGCAGGCGCAGGGAAAGGAATCGGGCATCCATGGCTGACATCGTGATATACACCACGCCGGTATGTCCTTATTGCACGCACGCCAAAGCATTGCTCGGCAGAAAAGGCATCACCGTCATCACCGAGATCAACGTGGCAGAAAGCGATGCTCTGCGCGAAGAGATGATGCGTAAAGCCGGTGGGCGCAAGACCGTTCCACAGATATTCATCAACGGCACGCATGTCGGCGGATTCGACGACCTGAGCGCCCTTGATCAGGCCGGGAAGCTCGATGCCATGATCGCTACATAAAAGGTTTTCTTATGATGCTTCGCCATCTGTCATGTTTTGCGCTCTGCGCGCTCTTTACCCTCCCGGCCCATGCGGCGGAGGAAGTATCACAACGCACCGCCACCCATGCCATCGAACAGATGGTCGCCTCGGCGCACCCGCTGGCCACGCAGGCCGGACTCGAAATACTCCGCAAAGGCGGAAACGCCATGGACGCCGCCATCGCCGTGCAGATGGTGTTGAACGTCGTGGAACCGCAATCCTCCGGCATCGGCGGCGGCGGCTTCCTGCTTTATTACGACACGATCAACGCGAAGACCAATAGCTATGACGGCCGCGAAACCGCGCCCGAGGGCATAAAAGAGACCGCTTTCGTTTCTTCGGATGGGAAACCGATCCCGTTCCTTGAGGCTGCGGCCGGCGGAAGGGCCGTGGGAACTCCGGGACTCCTGAAAATGCTGTGGGAAGCCCACAAGGCACACGGCAAGCTGCAATGGAATTTCCTGTTCGATACCGCCATCCAACTGGCGGAAAGTGGCTTTCCCGTATCTCCGCGCCTGCATGGCGACGTAGCGGACGCCCCCTATCTGGCCAAATTCCCGCCCGCCTCGAAACTCTATACCGGAGGTAAGCAGCTGGAAGGAAAGGCTGTAGACAGCACCCTGAAAAATCCCGAACTGGCAGCAACGTTACGCACCATTGCGCTTCAGGGTATCGACCCGTTCTATTCGGGCCGGATCGCCGAGGATATTGTGAAGGCGGTGAAGGAATCCCCCGCCAATCCCGGGGCCCTGAGTCTTGAAGACCTGAGCGATTACGAAGTAAAAGAACGGGAGCCGATATGCCTTCCCTACCGGGTGTATCTGGTGTGCACCATGCCGCCTCCCAGCTCGGGCATCACCCTGTTGCAGGCGCTGGGAATGCTCGAAAAGTTCGACCTTCAGACCTACAAGCCCACAGAGCCGAAAACCATCCACGTCGTTTCGGATGCGTTACGTCTGGCATTCGCAGATCGCGAAGCGCAGATCGGCGATCCGGATTTTGAGAGTATTCGCGTAAATCGCCTGCTCGATAAAGCGTACCTGTCGGAGAGAGCGGCTCTTATCACGCCGGATAAAGCGGTTGATACCCTCACCCCCGGCACAGCGAGCGAACCGCCTTCCACCACCCATATCAGTGTGGTGGACAAGGATGGCAATGCCGTAAGCCTCACCTCCAGTATCGAGCATGTGTTTGGCTCGGGTATTCTGGTAGATGGCTTCATGCTCAATAATCAGATGACCGATTTCTCCTTCACCGCCTATGTGAATGGCAAGCTGTCGCCTAATCGCGTGGAGCCCGGGAAGCGCCCGCGCAGCTCGATGTCCCCCACGATGGTGTTCGGGCCAGATGGAAAGCTGTTCCTGGTGATCGGCTCCCCGGGAGGACAGCATATCGTGTCCTATGTATTACAAACCCTGCTTGGGGTTCTGGATTGGGGGCTCGATATTCAGCAGGCCATCAACCAGCCGCACTATGCCGTGGCGGGCAATACGATAAAGCTGGAGGAAAATTCTCCGCTGGCGCAGTATCGGCGCACTCTGGAGGCCATGGGACATAAGGCAGAAGAAGCAAAATTGAATAGCGGATTGTATGGTATACAGCGCGAGCAGAATTTCCTGACGGGCGGCGCCGATGCACGGCGCGAGGGTACTGCGGAGGGGAACTGAGCAAACCGCTTAGCGGCGTTTGTCCTTAGGCGGGCCGCTTTCCTTTTTCAGATCTTTCTGCGCGTCTATTTCTTTGCTGTCCGCCATGAACGGCGTCAGTTTCTGGGAATTATTCTGCTTCTTTTCCCGATCCTCTTTCTTCTGCTCGCGCTCAGCACGCTCCTTGTCGATCTGCAGGTCCTGTATCATCTCTTCAGACATACGCTGATCGGTCTCCTTGACCGTTCCCTTCTCGACATAACGCAACTGGGTCACGCGGAAACCAAGATTACCGCCAGTCTTGACATACGCCGCCCGGAGAAACATTTTCATGTGCGCGTTGCTGGAGAACGTCACGTTACGGCCACGGCTCAGTATGTTGATGATGGCGGTCAGTGTCATCAGGCGTTTTTGCTGCGCTCCCACAGCCACCTCAAACTGCTGCTCCATCTCCTCGCCGCGACTATCCTCGCTACGGTTCGTTCCCGCTTTTTTGGCGGTTTCATCTTCTTCCGTCGAACCGCCGGTAGCGGGCATATCGATCTGCGGCTCCTCCACCGCTTTGTCGCCGAACTGCATCCGGCGTAGATATTCGATGATCTCCCGCCCGGCCTCGACCGCCTCGACGCTTTCCCTCTGCGATATTTTCGCCTCGATCTCCTGCTTATTACCGCCGAGCTGCCTGACTTCCGGTGGTTTCGGGGGCATGAACTGCACCGGATTGGGAGCGGATACAGCGCTAATTCCGCGACTAAAATGTTCATGGAGGCGTGCGATGATCTGGGGTATGTAGGCCCCTGCATCGTTGATGAGTATGTTCATAATGCGCTTCCCGTGGATGCCCTGCATCACGCGACGCTTTTCCTGCAACTCAGCCAGCCGTTCCACCTCGCGGGTGACTTCGGGCATCAGGCGCACACGGGACACCTGTAACGGGACCATCACCGCATCCATCAACTGCGAGGCCAGCTCATGGCCGATATGATGCCCTGCCTCATAGATGTAGTTGCAGTCGAGCACGCTATACTGGGGCAGCAGCGGTGGCTGTCCGGAGGAGATAAGATGGCTGAGATTGAAATTGGCCTGCAACAGCGTCGCCACGTAGGGCGTCGCAACATCCACCGAGATGCGCTCAATATCGGCATGGCGCAAAAATAGCGGATTGGTGTGATCCACCTGAATGATAGAGGCGATGATGCGCTCCAGCTCGCGCCCCCGGAAATAGACCTCACACACCCTTTTGCCGTAACTATCCGCCTTCTGTCCGGCGTCTGCATAGCGCATTGGAGTGCTGATATAGCTGCTCTTCAGCACCTGCCCCAGACAGAAGCGCAGGATGGTCTCCATATGCGAGAAATAGCGATCCGCCTTCATGTCCTTCATCGACAGCACATGCATGAAATCCTTGTCGCTGGCCAGCCGCATGTGGAAGCGGTCGCGGAAATACATGAGGTGACGGGGATAGGCCTGAGGCAACGGATTGGTGGCCTTCAGATAGCCCGCCATCCGCTGTTTCCCGGAGGCCAGCCCCTCATACAGCGCCAGACTGACGTCGGAACGATGGTGCGCGTAGCGGAACTTCTGCCCTTCCTTTACGGTGCGGGTGATCTGCTCCAGTATGCGGTCATGGTCGGTTCTGGTATGGCTGGCGGTCATGCAATGCTACGGTCTGCTCGCCTTTGTATACTACTTCTGCTTCACGCCCTTATCGTCCTGCGCGGAACCCAGCGCATAGACGCACAGCTCCTCGAACGACACGCCATTTTCCTGCGAGATCTTGTGCAGTTTCTCGAAACTGTCCATCACTTCCTGAGGGATGGTTCCGCCGCGCTCCGACGACAACCAGTGCGCCTGATGCTGCAACGGGTGGTTGGCCGGCTTCGGCTCGCCGATGTAGATATGGAAAGGCGCCTTCTTCCCGCCAAAATCGCACGGCACGGTAAAGCGTTTCATTTATGCTCCTTTGGTGGCACATAGGCCGTCACCCGGTTGAACGCGAAGTTGCTGGCGTAGGATTTCGGTTTCACGGCACGCTGTTGCGGTTCCACCACACGATACGTGATTCCATTGCGTTCGGCGTAGGCTTCCGCCGCCTCCCGGCTGTCAAAACGCAAATGCAGCTCCTGCCGCATATCCGAGGAACCCGTCCACCCCATCAGCCCGTCAAGCGCCTCCGGCGCGGCTGGATCGAATTCAACCACCCACTTCCTCCCGGCACGGCCGGATTGCATGGCATTTTTGGTTGGCTGGTAGATCTTTGCAGTTTTCACCGTAATGTTCCCGTTAGTATTTTGTTTCCAAAGCCATTATATTCTACTTTTATGACACGTCACATGCAACCACAGGATTTTATGAAGCGCGCCGTGGAACTCTCCCGCCAGAAGATGCGGGAAGGCTGCGGCGGGCCGTTCGGGGCGGTCATCGTAAAGGATGGCACGGTCATCGCCGAGGGATGGAACCAGGTCACCAGCCATAACGACCCCACCGCCCATGCCGAGGTCACCGCCATCCGGCAGGCCAGCGCGGCACTGAAGAACTTCGACCTGTCGGGATGCGAGATATACACCAGCTGTGAGCCATGCCCCATGTGCCTAGCCGCCATCTACTGGGCACGCATCGGAACGATATATTACGCCGCCACGCGTCAGGACGCCGCGAACATCGGCTTTGACGATGCGTTGATTTATGACGAAATCATGTTAGATATATCCAACCGGAAGCTCCCCATGCGCCAGCTCCTGCCCGATGCGGCGGTCGAGGTGATGCAGGAGTGGGAACATAAAGCAGACAAAATACGTTACTAGCGGGTCAGCATGTCAGTCATCGACGAATATTTTGAGGTATTGAGCGAAGCGGGACGGCGCGAAGACGCCGATTTCCAGTTCTCCGTCACCCCCATTCAGGGTGAGGTGGAGGTGCTTCAGGTCACCGTGCGCGGGCGCGAGCGGCTGCCCATTTATATGTCGATTTCCGGCTCGCAACTACTGTGCGTCGCACACCTGTTCCCCGACGAACGGGTACGCGCCGAGCTGCGCTCTGAGATGATGGAAGCAATGCTGCTGATGAACATCCCGATGCCGCTATCATCGTTTGCCAAGATGGGCGACCTCTACGTGGTGTTCGGCGCGATGGCCACGGAATCCCCGGTCGAGGACATCCTGCTGGAGCTCAACACCCTCAGCGAAAACTCCATCGAAGCCATGAACTCCATGGCCCGCTTCCTGAGCCCGCTGTAATACCTACTTCCCCACCTTCGGCAGGAACACACGGAACGCCGTGTGGGATTTCTCGTTGTCGCAAGCAACGTAGCCCCCGTGATCGTTCGCTATCTTCGACACGATCGCCAACCCCAATCCTTTTCCGTCGAATTTGGTCGTGGAAAACGGTTCGAACAGGTGTGGCCGCACGGCCTCGGCGATACCGGGGCCGTTATCCTCCACCGTCACCTCAATGGGAAGGGATAGCGGCTCTCCGCCGCTGGTGTTGCGGAACCGATGCCCAATGCGATAGCGCGTCGTGAGCGTTATCTGCCCGTCGGGAATATCCGCCAGCGCCTCGGCGGCATTCTTCACGAGGTTAAAGAATAGCTGCACCAGCATCTCGTGATTGCCCCATACCGGCGGTAATGAGGGATCGTAATGCTCCGCGAATATCAGGTTCCCGTTGAAACTCCGCTGCGCCAGCTTCTGCACATCGGCCAGCACCTGATGGATGTTCACCGGCTGCTTGTCGAGCGGGCGATTGGATGCGAAAAATTCTACCTGATCGAGCAGGCCGCTGATGCGATCAACCTCCTGCTGAATGAGCGTCGTCAGTTTTTGTTGCGCGTCGGCCAGCTTTGGAAAAAGCAGCTGCGCGGCGCCACGTATACCCAGCAGCGGATTTTTTATCTCATGCGCCAGCATCGCCGCCATCACCCCGGCTGAACGCGTGGATTCCTGCTGCGACTGCTGCTCGCTCAACTGATGCGCGATGGATCGCTCCACGAGGCAGAGCAACAGCCGATCGTCCTCCTCTGCCATGCGGGCGATCCGCACATGCACCGGCACTCGCCCGATGCGCTCTCCGGTCAGGGATAGTTCATGCTCCACGAGAGAGCCTTGCCGGTTGCGGGCCTTATCGAGCAGCGCCAACAACGGAGACTCCGCATGCAGGCGGCTCGCCAGCACCTCGCCCACCAGCTCGCTGCTGTTGAATAACTGCTCGGCGACAGGGTTGGCATATTTCACCCGGTTGTCCCCCGCCAGCACCAGCAGCGCGAACGGCAGCATATTGCACAGTGACAGGTCGTCCACCGCCAGAAACGGCAGAGACTCTGTTTTTTTAGCAGGTTTGCTCATAGATACTATCAGTGCAGCGCACTGTCCCGATCGTCAAGACGGGCGGCATAGAAATCGCGGAGCATGGCTTTCGCCGGTTCCGGATCGGAAAGCTGGTTGAAGGCATGGCGAAATTCCGAAGAATTACGCATCCCCGTGCTGTACCATCCGATATGCTTGCGCGCTACGCGCACGCCATTCTCTGCACCGTAGAGCGCCAGCATATCGTCGTAATGCTCCATCACGATGTCGCGCTGTGCTTCGAGTGAGGGCGCGTCCGGTATCACGCCGGTCTTGAGATACGCAATGACCTGCGACGGGAACCACGGGCGGCCATATGTGCCGCGCCCGATCATCACCCCGTCCGCGCCGGATTCCGCCAGCGCGCGATCGACGTCCTCCATGGTGGTGATGTCACCATTGACGATAACAGGAAGCGAGGTCGCCTCCTTCACAGTGCGGATAAAACTCCAATCGGCGGAACCCTTATACATCTGGCAACGGGTGCGGCCATGCACGGTCAGCATCTTGATGCCGGCCTCTTCCGCGATACGCGCCATATTCGGGGCGTTGAGGTTGTTGTGATCCCATCCCATCCGCATCTTGAGCGTCACCGGTATTTTTACTGCTTTTACAGTAGCTTCAAGAATTTTTGCCGCCAGCGGCTCGTTACGCATCAGGGCGGAACCGGCTTCGCCGTTCACCACTTTCTTCACCGGGCAACCGAAATTGATGTCGATGATCTGCGCGCCACGGTCTTCGTTGAGCTTCGCGGCCTCGGCCATGACCTCCGGCTCGCACCCGGCAAGCTGCACCGAGAACGGGAACTCCTGCGGGGTGGATTGGGTCATACGCAGCGCATTGCGGGTTTCCAGCACCACCGCCTTGCTGGCGATCATCTCGGATACCACCAATCCCGCACCAAACCGCTTCACCAGCCTACGGAACGGCAGATCCGACACTCCCGTCATCGGAGCAAGGATGACCGGCTCGTCGAGCGTGACATCGCCTATCGTGATGCTGTTCAGTTGCTTTTCCATCGGTTTCTACGCTATAAACTTAAGCAATTTCGCGGCCTGTATAACGTATTTTGCCGCTTTTTGCCAGCATGTTGAAGGAAGACCCCATGGCCAACGGCCCCACCATCGCCCTGATCGCCGCCGCCGGAAGCGGGTCGCGCATGGGCGGGGATACCCCCAAACAGTACCTCTCCGTAGGCGGGATGCCTATCCTGCGGCGCTCGGTTCAGGCATTCCTCAACCATCCGGAGGTGGATGCGGTCTATGTGGTCATCAACCCCGGTTACCGCCGCCTCTACGATCAGGCCATTGAGGGGCTAGACCTGCCGGAACCCATCATCGGCGGCGGCACACGGCAGGAATCGGTCCGCCGCGCGCTGGAACATCTGGAGCGCCTGCCCAACCCGCCCTACAAGGTTCTCATCCATGACGCCGCACGGCCCTTCGTCGGCGCGCGCATCATCAGCGATGTTGTCCACGGGCTTGATGAGAAAAACGCCATCATCCCCGCACTGCCGGTACGCGACACGCTCAAGCGCGTACAATTTCAGGCCGTGACCGCCACCGTGGAGCGTGCCGACCTGTGGCAGGCGCAAACCCCGCAGGGGTTCCGTTTTTATGAGATTCTCGAAGCACACCGCATCGCCGCCGCGCAGGGTAAGCAGTTCACGGACGATGCCGCCATCAACGAAAACGTGGATATTGTGGTGCATACCGTGCTGGGTGCGGAGAGTAATTTCAAGATCACCACGCAGGAAGACCTTGAGAAAGCCCGCCAACTGGTTGCCCAGCGCGGAGAAACACGCGTCGGCAACGGCTTCGACGTCCATCGCTACCTGCCGGTGGAGAACCGCGTCACTGGACAGGTGATGATCTGCGGCGTTGGGGTTCCCAGCATCTACGCCGTTGAGGCCCATTCCGATGGCGACGTCGGCCTGCATGCGCTGGTGGATGCACTGCTGGGAACCATCGGCGCGGGCGACATCGGCGACCATTTCCCTCCCACGGATACCCGCTGGAAGAACGCGGATTCTTCGATGTTTCTCGCCCATGCCGCGCGGATGGTACGCGATCAGGGAGGCATCATCGGCAATGTGGACGTCACGCTGATGTGCGAAACGCCAAAGATCACTCCACATAAAGAGGCCATGCGCGACCGTATCGCCAGCATATTGCAGATCGCCCCGCAACGGGTGAGCGTCAAGGCCACCACCACCGAAAAACTTGGATTTCTAGGCCGTGGAGAAGGTATTGCGGCACAAGCCACCGCAACGGTCACACTCTATGGAGAGCTTGATGAACCCGTCGCCGCCTAACGAATTGCCCCTCCCCCCGCAGGGGGGAGGTTGGGAGGGGGGCCCCTCTGGCTCCGGCTGTACATGAAGCGCCCCCACCCCACCCCTCCCCCTGCGGGAGAGGGAGCCAAATTATCCTTCTGGCATCCCGCCTCGCTGATCGCGACATGGTTCGGCGCGGGGCTGCTGCCGCGCTGTCCCGGAACATGGGGCACGCTCGCGGCGCTGCCGTTCGGCGCGCTCATCATCCATCAGTTCGGCATGATGGCCCTGCTCTATGCGAGCATCATACTATTCGTCGTAGGCATCAAAGCCTCGAACATCTACATGGCACGCACCGGCAAGGAACATGACCCCGGTGAGATCGTCGTGGACGAGGTCGTCGGCATGTGGCTGGTGCTGCTGGTGACGCCTCGCGGCCTGCCCTATTCCGAGCTGGGAGCGTACCTCACCGCTTTCGCGCTGTTCCGGCTGTTCGACATCGCCAAGCCCTGGCCCATCCGCCTTGCCGATAAGCGTATCAAGGGCGGGTTGGGGGTAATGCTTGATGACGTGCTGGCCAGCGGCTTTGCGGCGGTGGTACTGATAAGCGCGCTCCTGTGGTTCTATTCCTACTTCTTCACGCTGGCGGATATGCTGGTATAGCGCATGTTCCCTCCCCCTCTCCTCCTCCTCGCTGAATCGCTGCTGGATCGTTGCCGGCAGGCCGGGCTCCGCATCGCCACGGCGGAATCCTGCACCGGCGGGCTGGTATCCGGGCTGCTGACCGCCATTCCCGGTTCCTCGGACGTAGTGGAACGCGGCTTCATCACCTACACCAACCTCGCCAAGCAGGAGATGCTGGGCGTACCTGCTTCTCTGTTCCCGCACCCGGGTGCGGTAAGCGAGGAAGTCGCCATCGCCATGGCAAGGGGGGCGCTCGCCTGCTCCCGCGCGGACATCAGCGTGGCGGTCACCGGCATCGCCGGGCCGGGCGGCGCTACGGCACAGAAACCGGCAGGGTTGGTGCATATCGCAGCGGCTTCACGGAATGGTGAAATTCTGCACGAAGCGCGCCATTTCAGCGGGAATCGTGAGGCCGTGCGGTTGCAATCCGTGGAATCGGCATTGCAATTCCTGACAGAATTAGTTAAGTAATCCGCCATTTTATGATAGATTCCCGGCCATGAACAACAACGCCACACATACACCGCAGGAACGTCAACCGCTCCGCAAGCCGGACTGGATCCGCGTGAAAGCGCCGGTGAGCAAGGAATATCAGGAAACGCGCCAGTTGATGCGCGACCTGAAGCTCAATACCGTGTGCGAGGAAGCCGCCTGCCCCAATATCGGCGAATGCTGGCAGAAAAAGCATGCCACCGTGATGATTCTGGGCAGCGTCTGCACCCGCGCCTGCGCGTTCTGCAACGTAGAAACAGGCCGCCCCGACCAGCTTGATCCGCATGAGCCGGAGCATCTGGCGGAATTGGTCGCGGGCATGGGGCTGCACCATGTGGTCATCACCTCCGTTGACCGCGACGACCTCGATGACGGCGGCGCACGCCAGTTCGCCCGCTGCATCGCCGAGATACGCAAATCCTCGCCCACGACCACCATCGAAACCCTGACTCCGGATTTTCGCGGCAAGAAGGGTGCGCTGGAGATGGTCATCGAGGCGCGACCCGACGTATTCAACCACAATATCGAGACCGTGCCGCGCCTGTTCCGCACCATCTGCCCGGGTTCGCGCTATTTCCATTCGCTGCATGTGCTGAAGCGCGCCAAGGAGATGGATCCTTCCATGTTCACCAAATCCGGCCTCATCGTCGGCCTCGGCGAGGATAAGGAAGAGGTCATTCAGGTGATGGATGACATGCGCTCCGCCGAGGTAGATTTCATCACCATCGGCCAGTATCTCCAGCCGACCCCGCAGCACGCGCCAATCGACCGCTTCGTAACGCCCGATGAGTTCCGTTATTTTGAGCGTGCCGCGAAAACCAAGGGATTCCTGATGGTATCGGCCTCGCCGCTGACGCGCTCGTCGTACCATGCCGGGGAGGATTTCGAGCAGATGCGTAAAAATCGCGAAGCACAGTTGAGCAATGCCGGCGCATAAAGAAACGCGACATCTGCCCTATAGCCCCAAGCAACTGTTCGACCTCGTTGCCGACATCGAA
The DNA here is from genome assembly GCA_020851915.1 of Alphaproteobacteria bacterium. Taxonomy (GTDB): domain Bacteria; phylum Pseudomonadota; class Alphaproteobacteria; order Rickettsiales; family RI-342; genus JADZBT01. Next base: position 14,699 of record JADZBT010000058.1, read on the forward strand.
AAATATCCGGAATTCCTGCCATGGTGCGTGGCAGCGCGCATCACCAAGCGCATGGAGAATATCCTCCACGCCGATCTCGTCATCGGCTTCAAGACCTTCCGGGAGTCCTATACCTCGCATGTCACGCTGTCGGAGCCCAAATCTCCGGACGGCCTGTACGAAGTCCGCGCGCGGCTGGTGCACGGCCCTTTCTCGCACCTGATGAACGACTGGGTATTCCGGCCTGCGAAGAACGGCGGCACGGACATCGACTTCTCCGTCGATTTCAAATTCAAATCCGCCATGCTGGAAGCCATCATCGGCCAGTTCTTCGACAACGCCATCCACAAGATGGTTACGGCGTTCGAAGAACGTGCGAAGGTGTTGTACGGCTAATGTCATCCCCGCGCATGCGGGGATCTCAGGCCAAGAGCGTGTGGCCTGAGATCCCGGGACTCCGCCCGGGATGACAAAATTACATATGTATCACTCTGCCATACGCATCGAGCACTGACTCGTGCATCATCTCCGACAACGTCGGATGCGGGAATACGGTGTGCATCAATTCCGCCTCGGTGAGCTCGCCCGCACGCGCGATGGCGAAACCCTGCACCAGCTCCGTCACTTCCGCGCCCACCAGATGCGCGCCCAGCAACTCGCCGGTATCGGCGTCGAACACCGTCTTGATAAGCCCCTCCGGTTCGCCCAGCGCGATGGCCTTGCCGTTGCCCATGAAGGGGAACCGGCCCACCTTTACCTTGTGTCCCTTCTCCTTGGCCTTGGCCTCGGTGAGGCCAACGCTGGCCACCTGCGGCGTGCAATAGGTGCAGCCGGGGATGTTCTGCGTATCCAGCGGATGCACGCCTGCGACGCCTGCGATCTTCTCCACACAGATGACGCCCTCATGGCTGGCCTTATGCGCGAGCCACGGCGCGCCCGCGAGGTCGCCGATGGCATAGACCCCCTTCTCGCCCGTCTGGAGCCATTCATCGACCACCACATGGGTCTTCTCCACCTTCACCTTCGTGCCTTCCAGCCCGAGGTTCTCGGTATTGCCCACGATGCCCACCGCCATGATGACGCGGTCGACGGTGATTTCCTCTTTCTTGCCCTTGCTCTCCAGCGTGGCGGTCACACTGTCCTTGCCCTTCTTGAGGGCAGTAACGGTCGTCGCGGTACGCACCTTCATGCCCTGCTTATCGAACGCCTTATGCGCGAATTTTGAGATGTCCTCATCCTCCACCGGCAGCACGCGGTCCAGCACTTCCACCACGGTCACGTCTGCGCCCAGCGCGTTATAGAAACTCGCAAACTCAATGCCGATAGCCCCCGAACCCACCACCAGCAGCTTCTTGGGCATCATGTCGGGCAGCATGGCCTCCTTGTACGACCAGATGAGCTTGCCGTCGCTCTCCAGACCCGGAATCTGCCGTGCACGCGCGCCAGTGGCAAGGATGATATGCTTGCCTTCCAGCTCGGCGATGCGTTTATCGCCCTGCTTCACCAGCACCTTGCCCTTGCCGTTTAGCTTGCCGTGCCCGTCGAACACCGCGACCTTGTTCTTCTTCAGCAGATGCGTCACGCCCTTGGTGAGCTGCGCCGACACATCGCGGGAACGCTGCACGATCTTCTTGAGGTCGATCTTCACATCCTTCACCGAAAGACCAAAATTCTCGGCATGTTTAATAAGCTGATATACCTCCGACGAGCGCAGCAGCGCCTTGGTGGGGATGCAGCCCCAGTTGAGGCAGATGCCGCCCAGATGCTCGCGCTCCACCAGCGCGGTCTTGAGGCCCAGCTGCGCGGCGCGGATGGCCGTCACATACCCTCCCGGCCCGCCGCCCACGATCACCACGTCAAAATTCGTATCCGTCATCAGAATCTCCATAATTTTTTGATACGCCAGAGCCAGTATTCCATCTCATTGACGTTCAGTTTCAAGCACAAGGTGACCACGATGGCAAGCGCCACCCAGAAGAACATGCGGTCAAATTTTTTCTCGCCGCCACCGCTGACGCGGAAATACCCTTGCGACGATTTCCACGCGACGCCCAGAAACCCCATCACAAAGAGTGTGACAACGACGATCAGCAGGTCATCGGCGCTCAGCGTTCGCATCGCGGTTATACAAGCATGGTCACGGGAGCTTCGATATAACGCTTGAAGGCAGCCAGGAAGTTAGCGCCCACCGCGCCGTCCACCACGCGGTGGTCAGAGGAGAGCGTCACGGTCATCACCTGCGATACGGCGAACTCGCCGTCCTTCACCACCACGCGCTCCTCGCCCGTGCCGATGGCCAGTATCGCGCTCTGCGGCGGGTTGATGATGGCGTTGAAATGCTTGATGCCATACATGCCGAGATTGGAGATGCTGAACCCGCCGCCCTGGAATTCCTCCGGCTGGAGCTTGCCCGCGCGCGCCTTGGCGGCGAGAGTTTTCATCTCGCCGGAGATGGTCGGCAGGTCTTTCTGGTCGGCGTTGCGAACGATGGGAGTGATAAGCCCGCCGTCGATGGCCACCGCCACCGACACGTCCACGTTGTTGTAGCGCAGGATGGCTTCATCCGTCCAGGTGGCGTTGGCCTCCGGAACCTTACGCAACGCCATCGCCACCGCCTTGATGATGAAATCATTCACCGACAGCTTGTAACGCGGCGGGTTGCCCTCTCCCGTATCCGCCGCCGCCTCATTCAGATGCTCACGAGCCTCCAGCAAGGCATCCAGCTCACAATCGATGGTGAGATAGAAATGCGGTACATACTGCTTGGATTCCAGCAGGCGCTTGGCAATGACCTTACGCATGTTGTTATTCGGAACCGCGCTGTATTCCACCGGATTACGCATCACCACGCCACGGCTTCCGCCGCCTGCGGGTGCATGCTCCACGTCATGGCGCACGATGCGGCCTTTCGGGCCGGATCCCTTCACCATCCGCAGATCCACGCCCTTCTGTGCCGCTACACGCTTGGCCAGCGGGCTGGCGAACACCCGTCCGCCACCACTGCTTGCTGCCATGGGAGCCGCCACCGGCATCGCCACGGGCGCAGCCGGAACGAACACCGGCGCGGGCGCGAGCGCCTTCGGCGCGGCCTGAGCCACCGGCGCAGCGGCAGCTACCGCTTCCACTTTCTTTTCCGCCACCGGAGCAGCAGCCGCTTTGGGCTTGTAGCTATCAAGCGCCTTCTTGTCCTCGCCCTCTTCGAGCAGCAGCGCGATGACGCTGTTCACCGCGACGGCCTGTGTCCCCTCCTGCACCATGATCTTGCCGATGACACCCTCGTCCACCGCCTCCACTTCCATGGTGGCCTTGTCGGTCTCGATCTCGGCGATGATGTCACCGGACTTCACCTTGTCGCCTTCCTTCTTCACCCATTTGGCGAGGTTTCCCTCGGTCATGGTGGGCGACAATGCGGGCATGAGGATTTCGATGGGCATGAGCTTATTTCCTTACAAAAGAAAAGGCCGCTACGCGGCCTGTTTTTTATATGTGACTTCCTGAGCGGCCTCGACGATATCCGCCGCCTGCGCCAGCGCCAGTGCTTCGAGATTCGCGGCGTAGGGCAGCGGGATGTCCTTGCCCGTCACACGCACCACCGGCGCGTCGAGATGATCGAACGCCTCTTCCATGATGCGTGCGGAGATCTCGGAACCGATGCCATGCTGCGGCCAGTTCTCTTCGGCGGTGATGACGCGGTTGGTCTTTTTCACCGAGGTCAGCACCGTATCCATATCGAGCGGGCGGATGGTTCGCAGGTCGACGACCTCGGCCTGAATGCCCTGCTTGGCAAGTTCATCCGCCGCCTGAAGCGCCTTGCCTACCATGATGGAGAAGGCCACGATGGTGACGTCCGAACCTTCACGCACCACGGCTGCCTTGCCGATGGGCACGAGGTGGTCATCGCCCTCCGGTACTTCGAACTTCTGTCCGTAGAGCAGCTCATTCTCAAGGAATATCACCGGGTTCGGGTCACGGATGGCGGATTTCAGCAGTCCCTTGGCATCGGCCGCCGAATAGGGCGCTATCACCTTCAACCCCGGCACATGGCCGTACCACGCCGCATAGCACTGCGAATGCTGCGCGCCCACGCGCGACGCCGCACCGTTCGGGCCACGGAACACGATCGGGCAGCGCACCTGCCCGCCGGACATGTAGTTGGTTTTCGCCGCAGAATTTATAATCTGGTCAATGGCTTGCATCGCGAAGTTAAAGGTCATAAACTCCACGATGGGACGGAGTCCCGACATCGCCGCACCCACGCCCAGACCAGCGAATCCATGCTCGGTGATGGGGGTGTCGATCACGCGCTTCGCGCCGAATTCATCGAGCAACCCCTGCGTCACCTTATAGGCGCCCTGATACTCGGCCACTTCCTCGCCCATGACGAATACGTCCTTATCGCGGCGCATTTCCTCGGCCATCGCATCCCTGAGGGCTTCTCGTACGGTCAGTAGCGGCATGGGTTACTCCTGCGTATAAATGTCGGTGAAGAGCTCCGACACATCGGGTTCCGGGGTTTCCTTGGCGAACTCGGCGGCTTCGTTCATCAGGTCTTTTATTTCCTTATCCATCGCCTTAAGTTCATCGTCTTTTACGTTGGTTTCTTTGAGAATATAGTCGCGCAGCCCGTTGATGGCATCGCGATGCTCCTTGACGTTCTCCACCTCTTCCTTGCTGCGGTATTTGGCCGGATCGGACATCGAGTGGCCGCGATAGCGATAGGTCTTCATCTCCATCACCATCGGCCCCTTGCCGGAGCGTACATAGGCCACCACCTCGTCGGCGGCTTCTTTCACCTTCAGCACGTCCATACCATCCACCTGCACGCCGGTGATGCCGAACGCCTCGCCACGGCGATAGAGCTCCGTCGTCGAGCTGCTGCGCTTGACCGACGTGCCCATGGCGTATTCGTTGTTCTCGATAATAAAAATGACCGGCAGTTTCCACAGCGCGGCCATATTGAAAGACTCATAGACTTGCCCCTGATTCACGGCCCCGTCCCCGAAATAGCTGAGGGTGATGTCGTCAGTCCCCCGGTATTTCTGGGCGAAGGCCAGTCCCGCCCCCAGCGGCACGGAGGCGCCGACGATGCCATGCCCTCCGTAAAATTTGTTCTTGGTATCGAACATATGCATGGAACCGCCTTTGCCTTTGGAGCAGCCTGCCGCTCGACCGGTCAGTTCCGCCATGATCTCCTTGGGATCCATGCCGCAGGCCACCAGATGGCCGTGATCGCGGTAGGTGGTTATGACTGCGTCGCCCGGACGGGTTGCCGCTTTCATGCCGGTCACAACCGCTTCCTGTCCGATGTACAGATGACAGAATCCGCCGATAAGCCCCATGCCATAGAGCTGGCCGGCCTTTTCTTCAAACCGGCGCACCATCAGCATGTCGCGGTAATACTGGAGCAGCTCTTTTTTGGAATAGGTTCGTTTTCCGCTGTCCACTGCTTTCAATGCCTCTTTTGGGTTCTGGGCTGCTTTTGCCATGCAATACCTCACGTTTTAAGCGGCGTCAGCATAGTGATAAGCGCCTCCAAGAGCAAGCGAAACCCTACATTGCAGTGCAGCGTATTTCTGCCCCATTTACAGGATGGACAATCGCGCCCCGGTCTTTTATTTTGGCGGGCTTATGAAAGAGACCGTCACCATCGTAAATCGCCTTGGATTGCACGCACGCGCGGCGGCCAAGTTCGACAAGACCGCCCAGCAATTCGACGCGCAGGTGCTGGTTTCCCGCCCGGACGGCGGGGCCAGCGGGGATCAGTCCGTGACCGGAACCTCCATCCTCGGCCTGATGATGCTGGCCGCCGAACCCGGCACGCAGATAGAGATCGCCGCCAGCGGAACCCAGGCCAACGAGGTGCTGGAAGCCCTGAAGCAGCTTATCGCCGATAAATTCGGCGAGGGGGAATAAAAATTTGCCATCCCGGCGAAGGCCGGGATCTTATGTCACCAATTACTCACCCGGAAAGATAAGATTCCGGCCTTCGCCGGAATGACAGGTTCAGAAATTCCCGGCGAATTCCGCAGCGCGCATCACGGCCTTGGCCTTGTTGCAACTTTCCTGATATTCGGCTTCCGGGTCGCTATCCGCTACCACGCCACCGCCCGCCTGCACATAGATCCGGCCATCCTTGATGAGCGCGGTACGCAGCGCGATACAGGTATCCATGCTGCCGTTGGCCGAGAAATAGCCGATGCACCCGGCATAGAACTTGCGCTTGGTCTTCTCCAGCTCGTCGATGATCTCCATGGCGCGTATCTTCGGCGCGCCACTGACGGTTCCAGCGGGGAACCCGGCCTTCAGCGCATCCAGCGCATCATAATCCGGGTTGAGGTCGCCTTCGACGTTGGAAACAATATGCATCACATGGGAATAGCGCTCGACCACCATCCGCTCCGTCACGCGTACCGAGCCTATCTTGGCGACGCGACCCACATCGTTGCGCCCCAGATCCAGCAGCATCAGGTGCTCGGCCACCTCCTTGGGGTCGGCCAGCAGATCCTCTTCCAGCTCCTTGTCCTCCTGCGGGGTCGCACCGCGCTTGCGGGTTCCTGCGATCGGGCGGATGGTCACCAGCCCATCGCGCAGCCGCACCAGTATCTCCGGGCTGGACGCCACGATGCTCCAGTCACCGAAATGGAGGTACACCAGAAACGGCGACGGATTGAGATGCCGCAACGAGCGATACAATGCAAACGGCGCATAGGAAAACGGTGCGGAAAAGCGCTGCGACGGGACCACCTGAAAGATGTCGCCCGCCCGGATATACTCCTTCGCCTTCGCCACCATCGCGTGATATTCCTCGCGCGTGGTATTGGACGTGAACGCTATTGGATGCGGCGCATCGGTGCGCGCACGGCGGGCAGCGTCGATGGGTTGGCCCAGCTTATCGCACACAGACTCAATTCGCAGCTTGGCGCTCGCATAGGCCGCACCCGCATTACCCCCCGCTTGCGGGCGCACGGGGGTCACGATGAACATCACGTCCGCCACCGCGTCGAATATCACCATCA
>JADZBT010000059.1 GCA_020851915.1 Alphaproteobacteria bacterium
AACTGTAGATGGATTGCTTCTCGTCCCCCACCACGAACAGCGTGCGGGAATCGCTCTCTCCCTCGTCCCGCGCACGCGCGCCGGAACCTGAAAAAAATTCCTCGGCGAGCGCGGCGATGACCTCCCATTGTTCCGGGCTGGTGTCCTGCGCTTCGTCCACCAGCAGATGGTCGATGCCGCCGTCGAGTTTGTAGAGCACCCACGCCGCCGCGCCCGCGCGTTTCAACAGGTCGCGTGAGGCGAGGATGAGGTCGCCGTAATCCAGCACGCCGCGCCCCTTCTTCAGGCGGTCATAGAGCACCAGCAGCGCATCGCCCACCGCGAGCAGGTCGAGCGTATCGCGCGCAATGGAGAGTGCGCGGCGTTGCGCGTGGACAGCCAGCAGACGCTGCTGCTCTCTCAGCAATATCTCGGGAACCTCGGGATACTTTGTCGCCGTACCCTTATTGGCCAACCGCTTGCGCGGCTCGTACTTGCTGGTGAGAAATGCCTGCATGTAGAGGTCGAATCCTCTCGCCCGCTGCTCTACGCCAGATGCCAGCCAATCCGCGATGATCTGCCCGTTCTCCTGCTCCTCCTTGGTTCCCTCCAGCAGGGCAATGGCCGCCTGCCGGAGCCCCTCCACGGGAGCCGTAGACGCAGCGCCCACAAGCTGTGCATCCGTCAGTCCCGGCGCGAGGCCCAGCGTGGCGTAGACCGCTTCCGCCAGATATTCCGCTCCGCCGATGCGCGAAGAAAACAACGTCCAGAGTTTTTGCCGCTCGGCGGTGAGCGATTCCAGCAGTTTCGCCAGCGTCTGCTCATGCTTGCGCGTTGCCAGACTCCGCAGCGCCTCGCCATGCCCCACGGCGAGCGTGCCGTCCGCACGCAGCACCGGATCGCCGGAAAGCAGACGCTGCTGCGCCTCATAGAGCAATTCGCGGGCGGTGCGTTCCTCGATGATCTGGAAATGCGGCGCGATGCCCGCTTCCAGCGGAAAACGCGCCAGCAACGACTGGCAGAAGGCGTGGATGGTCTGGATACGCACGCCGCCCTCGGGCGAATCCAGCACCTCGGCGAACAGGCTGCGAGCCTTGTACAACTGCGCCTTGGCGGGGTGCTTTCCGGTGAGCTTTTCCAGTGTTTCGGCCAGCGCCGCATCGGGGAGCACTACCCAGTCCTTGAGGCGTGCATGGATGCGGTTGGCCATCTCCGCCGCCGCCGCCTTGGTGAAGGTAATGCAGAGTATCTTCGACGGGCGCACGCCATCCAGCAATAGGCGCAGCACGCGGCCCGTCAGCACCGTGGTCTTGCCCGTCCCGGCGGAGGCCGCCACCCATACGGAATGGGCCGGGTCTGACGCCGTATTCTGCAATGCCGTCATAGGGTTACTAAACGCATGATAACAGTCGCTTTTTGCGGCGGTTTAACAAAAGTTTAACATTACTGTGGTTTATTATCCGTATAATAAGGCTCGCGTAAACCCCAATCGGGCAAGAGGGAATTCTTTATGGGATCGACGGATACACCAGTAGCAACGGAAGCCGCCTTTATGGAAGCCCCGGCGAGCGTGGAAAACATTGAGGCATCCGGCGCTGACGTCGCCATGCCCACGCCCGGCGATGACGTGCAGGCCAAGGCCGCGCAAGCGCATCGGGATGCGGTGGAGAAGCTCTACAATCACCTGCGCGAGATCGCCGCAGATCCCAACACGGCGCTGGAGGCGCTGAGCATCCTCGGCAAGGAATACGCCGATACCGTGGTCGCCGTCGTGAAAGACCGCTTCGAGCAGGCCAAGGTGAAGACCGCCGAAGAGTTGCGTATTGTTGCCGACCAGATGGAAGAGAAGTCTACGGAGCCCGCAGCCGTTGCGGCCGATGCACCCGCCGCGTCCGCACTTACGGTGGAAACAGTGCAGGCCGCCGTCGTCAAGCTGTTTCAGAACACGCCATTGAACGCGCTGGCCGGCGTCATCGCCAGCCCAGAAGGACTGGCCATAGCACTCTCCCGCGCAACCGGTAAGGAAGTTGCCAAGGATGCAGATGTGAGCACCCTCCTCCCCCAGCTGATTCAGGAAGCGAGTCAGGGTTCTGCGCCGATACTCACGCTACAGCAGGGCGAAGTTCAGATCATGGATCCGCTGAAATCGCAGCTCATCGCGGTTGCAGGAAAGATATTCACGCAGGGCGTACTGGATGCACCCGCCAATGCGGTAGACCCGGTGGCCTACAGCCAGATCGCTGCAGCGGCCAACACCATGCTGGCCCTCACCCCGCAGGATACGGTGAAGGACGGCGAAGAGGTCGCGCCGGTGTATTTCGATGGCTATACGCTGCGCGGCATGCTGCCCCCTGAGAACAATACTTCGCTCGTGAATTACAAATCATTCGCGGAATACGCGATCGGCAAAGCCTTGCTGGACGGCCATCTTGGTCTGCCACCCGAGGCAAAAGTGAGTGAAGCATTCACCAAAAAAGCAGATGAGATCACCAAACTGACCGCCGAGAAGGAAGCGCAGATAGAGGCGCAGCTCAAGCAGGAAGGAAAGCTTACGGAGACAAAAACTCCCGCCGTCCGCGAAGGCGAGTCGAATCCCAACACCCCCAAGGCCGAACCAAAGAAGCCGACCTTCTTCGACAAACTGAAGCATAACTGGCTGGGAGTGGTGACCACTACGGCTGTCGGCGTGGCTGCCGTGCTGATCCCGTTCTTCGGAGAAAAAGGCAAAAAAGATTCCATAGCGGACAAACTGTCCGAAACGATCTTTGAAGAAGGTGTGAAAGCCAATACCCTTGGAAAAGCCGGCCTCGCCGGGCTTATCACTGCCGTAAGCGCCGCCGTATTCGGCCTCATTGGCCCGGCCCCCAGCGCCGAAAAGCAACGCTAGTGACGGCAGTACAAAAATCCGCTAGTCTTGCGTCCATGAGCATCAGCGACAAGATTCTCGAAGAGAAGACCATCTGCGTGTTCTTTATCAAGGGACGCAATGCGCTGGGGATCAATACCTACGCCTATATCGCCGTGCCGCTCAACCGCGTTGAAGCATTCAACAAGGCGCAGAAGGCCGGGAATTATAATCTGCATGAATATGGCAATGTGCTGAAGATCGGTATCGGCGAGCCCTCCGACGAGGTAAAGCGCGAGATGTTTGAGAAGTATCAGGTACAGCACGATAATATCGTGTATTTCGAGTAAGTGGGCGGTCACCAATTACCGTTTCCATTTTTCGCTAACTGTACTATCATCCCCGGCATGTCCGAGCTTTCCGCATCACAGAAACTTCTGGCCGAGAAGGCTATCTGCATCATGCTGGTGCGCGGCTACAGCCCGGACGACAAGCCGATATTCGCCTATGTCGCGGTGCGCGCCGATAAGCTCGAAGCCTTCATCAAGGCCCAGCGCCGGGGCGATTTCGACCCGGAGAAATTCGGCGTCATCATCGAGGCCGGAGAAGGCACACCCACACAGGAAATCATGCAGAAGATGCAGGACGAATACGGGTTCAACCATGAGCATATGGTGACCATTCCCCCCGCATCAGAAGAATCTCCCTCATAAACCCCAACGGTTTCCCGCTCATGTACAGCAAGACCACCAACGACATTAAGATCGACGTACAGCCGACCTATCTCGAATCCGAATCTGCGCCGTCGGGTAGCCATTATGTGTGGGCCTACCATGTGCGTATCGAGAATCTGGGCGATGACACCGTGCAGCTGCTCAATCGCCACTGGCGCATCACCGACAGCATGGGCCGCACCATCGAGGTGAAGGGGCCGGGCGTTATCGGTGAGCAGCCGGTGCTGCATCCCGGCGAGAAATTCGAATATACGAGCGGCACGCCGCTGCATACCCCGTCAGGCATCATGGTCGGGCAGTACGAGATGATGAGCAAGAGCGGCGAGAGCTTCCAGGTGGACATCCCCCTCTTCTCGCTCGACAGCCCGGAACAGATGGCGAAGCCGAATTAGGCGTTAGGGAGAAAAGATATGAAACTCTATTACAGCAAGGCATCGCCGTTCGCACGCAAGGTGCGGGTTACGGCTATCGAAAAAGGGATCGAGGCACGCGTCGATCTTATTGAAACCAGCCCGATGCAGGATGACCCGGCGCTGCTGGAGGTCAATCCCATCGGCAAGATACCGGCGCTGGTCACCGATGACGGCATGGCGCTCTGCGACAGCCCGCTCATCTGCGAATATATCGACGCGCTGGTGAAAGAGAATCGCCTCTACCCCAAGAGCGGCAAGCGGCACTGGAAGATCGCGCAGCTCACCGCGCTGGGCGACGGGCTGATGGATGCGGGCGTCGCTATCCGCATCGAGAGCTACCGCGAACCGCAATACCAATCCGAGAAATTCGTGGCACGCCAGCGCGAGAAGGCGCTGCGTACCGCCAAGGCGCTCCGCTCCTGGGTGCGTGTGCTGAACGGCCCGGTGACGCTGGGGCATATCAGCGTCGCCTGTGCGCTGGCCTATCTCGATTTCCGCTTCCCCGATCTCGACTGGCGCAAGGGCAACGCGCGGCTGGCTACATGGTTCGAGGAATTCTCTAAGCGGCCGTCGATGGTGAAGACGAAGCCGGAATAGCCACACGCTTTGTCATCCTGCGCGAAGGCGCAGGATCTCTATCCGTAATCTCTGCACGAGATCCTGCGGTCAAGCCGCAGGATGACGGGGTCTGTAAACATCACGGGCACGGGTTCGGGATGTCTTCCTGAATCGCGTCGATGGCAGTCAGCAGTTCCGGCGGCAGTTTCACATCAATGCTGGCGATATTGCTCGCAAGCTGTTCCATGGTGGTCGCTCCGATGATGTTGCTGGTGACAAAAGGCCGCGTGGTGACGTAGGCCAGCGCCATCTGCGCCGGGTCGAGGCCATGCTGTTTCGCCAGCGCGACGTAACGCATGGTGGCGGCATCCGCCTTGGGATTATTGTAGCGCTGGAAGCGCGAGAACAGCGTGAGGCGTCCCTTGGGAGGTTTCGCACCGTTCAGGTATTTTCCCGACAGCACGCCGAACGCCAGCGGCGAATAGGCCAGCAACCCGCAACGCTCGCGGATGGATGCTTCCGCCAAGCCGATCTCGTAGGTGCGGTTAAGCAAGCTGTAGGGATTCTGCACGCTCGCCACGCGCGGCAACCCTTGCGTTTCCGCCAGATGCAGGCAGCGCATCAGGCCCCACGGCGTTTCGTTGGACAGCCCCACATGCCGCACCTTGCCCGCTGTGATGAGCTCCTGCATCGCACCCAGCGATTCTTCCAACGCGATGGCGCTGTCCTTCGGGTGATGGGTGTAGCCCAGCTGCCCGAAATAATTGGTGCTGCGATCCGGCCAGTGCATCTGGTAGAGATCGATGACGTCGGTCTGAAGACGCTTCAGGCTGCCCTCCACCGCTTCGAGAATATGCTTGCGGCTGAGGCGGCCTTCCTCGCCACGGAACCAGTCCATCTCGGTGCGCCCGACCACTTTGGTGGCAAGGATCACCTTGTCGCGGTTCTTACGCGCCTGCATCCAGTTGCCGATATAGGTTTCCGTGCGGCCCTGCGTATCGGCCTTGGGCGGCACGGGGTAAAGCTCCGCCGTGTCGATGAAGTTGATGCCTTTGCTAAGCGCATAGTCCAGCTGTTCATGCGCTTCGGCCTCAGTGTTCTGCTCGCCCCAGGTCATCGTGCCGAGGCAGAGGGCGCTTCCCTTGAGGCCGGTGGTTCCGAGTTCGCGGGTCTGCATGGGTGGTTCCTCTCTTTTATGCCGCCTGCGCTTTCCGCTGCGAGGTGCGATATGATGCCAGCACTTCCAGATAATCCTCGCGGCTTACCAGTTTGTGGCCCTTGTCGCGGAAGGCGCGGAGGTCATCCTCTGTCGGGAAGCTGTAATAGCATTGCCCCGTTTCATCCTGCGTCTGCGTCGCGAGCGGCTTGCCCTGCGCCAGCGTATCCACCGCATCGGCCATCATCTGTGCGCCCAGCGGATAGAGGCTCAGAAGATTCCAGAACATCGAGCGTCCTTGCTGGATGGGAAGATAACGCATATCGACCACCTCGCCGGTATCGATGCCGGGATCGATCCAGTGCAACGTGCCGCCGATGCGTCCCGCATCGTTCAGCATGGCGCGGAAGGTGGGCATCACGCCGCGATACCCCGGCAGCGGCCCGGAATGAAAGTTGAGCAGGCCGTGCGTGGGCACTTCCAGCATGTGGTCCTTGAAGATGACCGCAAAGCGCGACGACAACACGAGGTCGGGCTTCAGGCTTTTGAAATATTCCGCATCCTCGCCGGTGTTGACGTTGGTTATCTTGCGTACCGATACACCGTAATGCTGCGTGATGTGGCCGAAGCTGTAATATTCCGCGCCTTTCACCGGCGGCTGCGCCTCCAGCAACGGGAAGAAGTGCTCGACGGGGAGATCGCGCTCCAGAAGCTGCAGCTCCGCGAGTTCCGTCTTGTTGCCCACGCCACCCATGACCTTGTCGGACAGGATGACCGACAGCTCGTGCCGCCCGTGCAACCGTTGCAGTAACAGATTGAGAGCGATGTTCCCGATAAGGTCATTGTTGGTGCAGAGGGTGATACGCATGGATCTGGCTTTGGGGGTTGGGGGTTGGATGGAGTACTACGGTAACGGCAGGCCCCTCACCCTAACCCTCTCCCTATGGGAGAGGGAGTAAGAAAAGCCCCTTCTCCCATAGGGAGAAGGCGGGGGATGAGGGGCCTGCGGATTCGGATGGCGCGCATATATCAGAACATTTTGATGCCGACGGTCATCCCCTCCACGGTGGGGAGGATAGTACCGATGTATTTTTCCGGGTCGGCGATGCGTTGGTTGAAGTGACGCATCACCTCCCACGTGGTCTGGCGTACGTTCTCCGTCGGCGTCTTCTCATAGACCGAATCGAACAGGAAGGTATTGTCCGCCACGATGAGCCCGCCCTGATATACATGCGTTTCCGCCCAGTCGAGGTAATCGCAATAATGGATCTTGTCGGCGTCGATAAAGGCCATGTCGAACGGCCCTTCGTCGCGCAGCGTCGGCAGTATGTCGAGCGCCTGCCCCACATGCACCGTCACCTGATCGATGAGCCCGGCGGCCATGATGTTCTCCTTGGCCCATTGCGCGTGGAAGGGGTTAGCCTCGATGGTGTGGATGTGCCCGTCCTTGGGCAGCGCGCGCCCCATCCAGATGGCGGAATAGCCCGCCAGCGTGCCTATCTCCACGACGGTACGCACCCCGCGCAGCGCGATGAGCAGTTGCAGCAACTTTCCCTCTTCCGGGCCGATCTGGATGGCGCGATCCTGTTCGCGCAGCGTCGTCACGATGCTTTTCAGCAGCGTATCCTCGCGCGCGAACAGCTCGCTGACATAGGCGGATTTCTGGGACTGGACTACCGGGCGCATGCGTTACCTTTTTGTACTTCTGCCACTCGTGACATGATCTGCTGCCCTACCTGCGCCAGACGATTTATATCAATGCCGGTTTCCGCGCCCAGCCCCTCCAGCACGCGCACCAGCTTGAGCGTGTCGAGATTGCCTTTCTTCGGCGCGCCCGGCTCGTGCCGCAGTACCGGACACCCGCCAAAACCGCCGGTCGCCGCATCGAATACCCGCACGCCCTTCTCATAGGCCACGCGGACGTTCTGGCTTACCACATCTTCCTCCCCCGTGGCCAGCGCTTTGCGGTCATGGAAATGCACCGCTATCTGTTGGGAGATGGTTATACCCGCCGCTTCCAGGGCATCCATTACCGCCGCCACCTGATCCGACGTCGCGATGCCGCTGGTGTCGCTGATGGCGACCTCGTAAGCCCCCATGCTGAGCAGCCGCTGGGTCAACTCCACCGCGCGCGCGGGGTCGAAGGCAAAATCACTCCAGCCGAACACCGTGGAGAGATAGCCCCGCACCCGGATGCCGTGCTCCTTCGCCAGCGCCATCACCGGGGCAAGGCGCGCGAAAGATTCCTCCACCGTGGCATTGATGTTCTTTTTTGAGAAATCATCCGATGTCGCCACGAATACCGCTATTTCGCTGACGCCCGCCTCTATCGCCGCCAGCATGCCCTTCTCGTTCGGGACAAGGTATGAGAATTGCGCGCCGTCTTTGCGATCGCGGAGTTTCTCCGCCAGCGCGGGCGTATGCGCCATGCGGGCGGCACGCACGAAACTACCCGCCTCGATGTTGCGTAAACCCGCCGCCTCAAGCCCGTCGATGAAGTGCAGGCGATCCTCGATGGTCAGGCGCTCGGAACCTTCCTCGTCCTGAAACCCATCACGCAATACCATTTCTTTGATAGTGACGTTCATTCTTTTGCCATTGCTGAATCTTTTCCAACGCCACGACTCTCAAGGAATGTCTGTATCCCTTTCCGTCCCTTCTCGCTACAGCGCGCCGTGGCAATGTCGCGCGCCGTGAATTCCATCAATGCCTGCCGGTCGCCCGCTTTGGATAGTGCTTCTACATTCTGGATAAGCGTTACCATGTCTGTCCACACGGTGCGATCGGTGGGTAATTCAAAAGGTACATAGGCATCACGCGCGCGCTCTTCCAGCAATCCGTCACGCCCTTTCAGGGCTGCCAGCGCAACAAGCTCACGAAGGCGGTCTTCCATCTGCCCGCCCACGGCAAGCTCATGCACCAGCCCCATCCCCCTGGCCTCCCCTGCATTGAAGGTAATGCCCATGGAGAAATAGGTCAGAGCGTTCTCATGCCCGATACGATCCAGAACATAAGGAGAGATCGTCGAGGGACGGAGTCCCAACCGCACTTCCGGGAAACCGAAATTCGTCGTGTCATCCGCCAGCACATAATCGCATAGCGCCACCAGCCCCGCGCCGCCGCCCAGCGCGTTACCGTGCACCTTGCCGATGAGGGGCTTGGCCTGCGCGAATTCATGCACCGTTTCCAACATTTCCGCCAAGTGCATGGCATCCGCCACATTTTCATCGAAAGTGAATCCCGCCATCTTCTGCATGTAGTCGAGATCGGCCCCTGCAGAGAAACTCTTGCCCTCTCCCCGCAGCACCGCCACTTTTACCTCGTCGCTGCCTTTGAGCTTTTTGAACACGGCGGTCAGGTCGGCGATCATCTGCTCGTTGAAGGCATTGTGCTTCTGCGGGCGATTCAGGGTGACCGTCGCCACGCCGTCGGTGACATCCAGCAATATGGTGGGGTATGTGGTTTGCGTGCTACTCGGCATTATTTCTCCTCCAACTGCACCAGTTCCGTGCCTTCGGGTACGAGCGCACCCTCTTCCACACATACCGCCTTTATCACCCCGGCACGAGAGGCTTCGATGGTGAGTTGCAGTTTCATCGCTTCCATGATGACCAGCGGGTCGCCTTTTTTCACCTTCGCGCCCTTCCTCACCAGCAGCTTGCGAATCGTGCCGGGCATGGGAGCGATATGCGCGCCTGCGGCAGCCTCGGCGCTTACTGCCTTCCGCGCAGATGGCGTGGCAATCGCCACTTCGCCATCGTCAAGGAACAGGCTCTGGCGGCCATCCTTGTCGCGCCCGCTCAAATATCCGCGATGCGTGCCCCCGTCATGCCCCGACAGCACAAATCCACCGCCGGGCACGCGCTCGCCGCAGAAGCAGTAGCGTTTGCCGTCCAGC
>JADZBT010000060.1 GCA_020851915.1 Alphaproteobacteria bacterium
GAGTTCTTCTACCATGCCGAGGGCGCGGACGGGGTGAGCTACGGCAAGAAGCTCACCAACGGGCTGACCTACCGCGAGCATATGATGAAGGAAGTGACCTTCAGCGACCCGTCGCGTATCCACTTCATGGGCACGCTCCCCTATGACCGCTTCATCGAGGCGCTACAGGGGGGCAGCGCGCATATCTACCTCACCTACCCGTTCGTGCTGTCCTGGTCGATGGTGGAGTCCATGTCAGCGGGCTGCACGGTCATCGGCTCGGATACCACGCCGGTCACCGAGGTCATCGAAGACGGGCGCAACGGATTGCTGGTGGATTTCTTCTCCGCGCGCGCCGTGGCGAACCGCGTGAACGAGGTGTTCGCGCATCCCACCCGCATGCAGCATATCCGCGAGGCGGCGCGCCAGACGGTGCTCGACAAATACGCGCTGAAGACGCTGCTGCCGCTGCATCTCGGCCTGATAGACGATCTCGCGCGCGGCGAGCTTACGCCGCCCACCGCGCAGAAGATCAACGCGCTCTACGCGAATTCCGAGCATGATACATTCCTGAAACTGGCCGTAGGACAACGCTGATGGTAACCAAAAAAACCGCTTCCAAATCCGCCCGCAAGCAGGTGCTGCATATCAGCGATAACCGCATGCAGGCGAGCGAGCTGCACCGCATGGTCGCGTCCACCGAATGGGAAGAAGTGCGGATGGATCCGGACGCCTCCCTCAAGCCGCGCTATAAGGGATGGCTGCACGATCTGGCGCAGGTTCCTGACAACAGCATGGACGGCATATGGTGCAAGTCCGGCCTGCAACGCCTGTTCCGCCACGAAATAGATGGCGTAGTCGCGCATTTCCGGCGCATCCTGCGCGCCGACGGCGTACTTCTGCTGGCGCTCACCGATATGCAGAAACTGGCCGGGGAGATCGCCGATAACCGCCTGGAAGGCGCGCTCATCACCACGTCGGACGGCAAGAGGGCGTCGCCGCTCGACCTGCTCTTCGGGCATCATGAGTTACTGGAGAAGGTGGGGGATCAGGGTATCTACCGCAGCGCCTTTACCGCTACGACGCTGGCGAACAAACTGTCGCGCGGCGGCTTCCGGGGCATACAGATCCGCCGCGAAGGGCTGATGCTCTGGGCGGCGGGGTACAAGATACTCGATGCGCGCAACCCCAGATACAATACCGAACCGAACATCGTGCAGCAGATGAGCGGCCCGCCCGAAGACGCCCTCGACATCCCGCCCGCCCTCTGGACGCCGCTGGGATTGAAGAAGAAATCTGGGTGACCCTCACGAACCGTCATCCTGCGCGAAAGCGCAGGATCTCTATCCGTATGTGGAGGGAGATCCTGCGGTCAAGCCGCAGGATGACATGATTCCTCACTCTTCCCTGAATGCCTTATAGACCTCTTCCGTGATCGGATTCAGGAGATAGGAGAGCATCGTGCGCTCGCCGGTGACGATGAGCACGTCGGCGGGCATGCCGGGATAGAGTTTCACGTTTTTGAGCTTTTCGGCCTGTGTATCGTCCACCTCGACGCGCGCAAGATAATATGCCTCGCCGCGCGCCTCATCCACGAAGCGGTCGGCGGAGATGGTCTGCACCGTACCCTCCAGCGGCGGCACATGGCGCACGCGGTAGGCGGTAAGGCGGATCTTGGCCTTGAGCCCCGCATATACAATATCAATATCGCGCACCGACACTTTGGCCTCGACGATGAGCTTATCGTCCTGCGGGATAAGCGACATCACCTCTTGGCCGGGCGTGATGACGCCCCCCTTGGTATGCACCTTGAGTCCCGTCACGATGCCGGACTGCGGCGCAGCGATGACGACGCGGTTGAGAACATCCTGTGACGCCTTGAGCTGCTCGCCCAGCGTGGTGACGTTCACCTGCACCTCGCGCAGCTCCGCCACTACATTGTTCTGGAATTCGTTGCGCTTATTTACGATGGCGATCTGCGCCTCGGAGATGCCCTGATTCGCCCGCGCGATGCTCGCGGCATATTCACCCTGCTGGCCGCCGAGATCCGCTTTGGAGCGTTGCAAGGCGAGCAGGCGCGGCTTGGCCGCATTGCCCTGCGCCACGAGTTTGGCCACCGTGGCCTCTTCTTCCGAGATCAGTGCCTTCTGGCTGGCGACCGCTTCCTGCTGCGCCTCCAGCCCGGAGATCTCCTCTTTATACTGCGCCACGCGCTGGTTCAGGATGCCGATTTCGCCTTCCAGCGCCTTCTTGCGCGATACGAACAGGCTGTTCTGCGCCTTGATGGCGTCCTCTATCTCCTTGGCATGCTGTCCCTTCACGCTAAGCTCGGAGGGGAACGTGATCGTGTCCTGCCCGTCGCGTTCGGCGATGAGGCGGGCTTCGGCAGCCTTCTCGGCGTAATACTGGCTGCGGATGAGGTCGGCGCGCGCTTCTGCGGCGGTCTGGCTCAGGCGCACCAACGCCTGCCCGGCGTCCACATGGTCGCCTTCGCGCACGAGGATCTCTTCCACGATGCCGCCCTCGAGATGCTGGATGACCTTCTTATCGGCATCGAGCACCACCACGCCGGGCGCAACGGCGGCGCTATCGATCGGCGCCAGCGCCGCCCACAGGCCGAACCCGCCGAACACGATCGCCATGCTCCACAGGCCGAATTTGATGGCCCCGTGGCCCACGCCGATACGGCTTTCGCCCAGCGCGTCATCGTCGGACGGCGATATGACGCGCCCGACGCGATCGACCATACGGGTCACCGCCACCACGGCGCGTTCGCCGTAGCGCGCGCTGGTGGAATGCGTTCCCGCCGGGACGTTGCTATCGGAGTCCGAAGGATGAATCCGGTTGATCGCCATATGCCTTATTCCTCTGACTTCAGTTCAGCCGGCTTATCCTTGCCGCGCTTGCCGGTGTATTTTGAAAGCACCTCCTGTCGCGGGCCGAAGCTCTCCATGATGCCGCCGCGCAGCATGAGCACCTTGTCGAGATGCGCCACCAATGACGGTTTATGCGCCACCATGACCGTTGTGGTTCCCTGCGCCTTGGCGCTATCCAGCGCCGCTGCCAGCGCCAGTTCTCCTTCGCCGTCGAGGTTGGAGTTGGGCTCATCCAGCACCAGGAATTTGGGTTTGCGGAACAATGCGCGCGCCAGTCCCACCCGCTGCTTCTGCCCCGGCGAGAGGGTCGAGATGCCCACATCGACCACCGTGTCGTAGCCGTTGGGCAGGCGCAGGATCAGCTCATGCACTCCGGCAAGCATAGCGGCTTCCAGCACTTCCTCGTCGGTAGCGGTGGGGTCGAGGCGCGCAATATTGTCGCGGATCGTACCCGGAAACAGCTCCACATCCTGCGGGAGATAACCCACATAGCGCCCGAAATCCTCGCGGTTCCAGGTATAGACATCCACGCCGTCGAGGCGGATCTCGCCCTGCGTCGCGGGCCAGATGCCCACCAGCAACTTGGCGAGGGTGGATTTCCCTGCCGCGCTGGGCCCGATGATACCGAGGCTGTCGCCCGGTTCCAGCACAAAATTGATACCGCGCAGCACGATCTTATCCGACCCTTGCGGGCGATAGACGAGATTCTCGATCTTGAGCCGCCCTTTCGGCGTGGGCATATTCATGGAACCACGCGTGAGCGAGGTGCGCGCGAGCGCCAGTTGCAGGCGCTGGTAGGAATCCCGCGCAGAGATCAGCGACTTCCACCCGGCGATGGCCATCTCGAACGGCGCCAATGCGCGTCCGGCAAGGATGGACGCCGCGATCATGCCGCCCACGGTGACATGGCCGCCGAGCGCGTACACACTTCCCACGCCGACCACGCCGATCTGTATGAGCAGGCGCACCGTCTTCGATACCGAGGCGATGATGGCCGAGCGTTTGCCCGCCATGCCCTGCAGACCCAGTACCTGATGGTTCTCTTTCTCCCAGATACTCACCACGCCCTTGGTCATGCCCATGGACTCGATGATGTCGGCGTTGCTGATGGCCGCTTCCACCAGACGCATGGCGGCGATGTTGTGGGTGCTGGCATTTTTCAGCGGGAGCTTGGTGGTGGCTTCGGTGAGGAACGCCAGCAGCAGCAGCACGACCCCGCCGACCAGCGACACGATACCGATCGAGGGATTGATGAGGAAGATCACGATAAAATACACCGGGACCCACGGCATATCGAACAGCGCATTGATGCCCGGGCCAGTGAGGAATGCCTTGATGACCGACAATTCGCGCAGGTTCTGCGCGCCCTGCGAACTGGGCGCTGCGGCGGAGCGGATGATGGAGCCTTTGAGTATCTTGGGCGCGATGATCCGGTCGAGCCATTCCCCCACCTGATTGAGCACCAGAGTACGCACGGTGGTGAATATGCCGAGGAATATGAATACGAACACCGCCAGCAACGTGAGCATGGCGAGCGTTTCCATGCTACCGCTCGACACCACGCGGTCGAGTACCTGCAACGTATAGAGCGGAAC
>JADZBT010000061.1 GCA_020851915.1 Alphaproteobacteria bacterium
CGCACCATCCCCGGCCTTGCCAATGCCGATTTCGCCCGGCTGGGCGGCATCCACCGCAACACCTTCATCAACTCGCCCCGGCATCTCGACAGCCGGCTGCGCCTGCGCGCCCGGCCCCATCTGCGCCTTGCCGGGCAGATCACCGGGGTCGAGGGCTATGTGGAGAGCGCCGCGATGGGCCTGCTCGCCGGACGGTTTGCGGCAGCGGAAGCACGCGGCGAAGCACCTGCCCTGCCCCCGGCAGAAACCGCGCTGGGCGCGCTACTGGGGCATATCACCCACGGCGCGGAGAGCGCCACCTTCCAGCCGATGAACGTGAATTTCGGGCTGTTCCCACCGCTAGCCGGGCGCATCCACAAGAAGGAGCGCGCCGAGGCGATGTCAAAACGTGCGCTGGCGGCATTGGATGGCTGGCTGGACACAAAAAAAGCCGCCGCATAATTGCCATACCGGCGAAGGCCGGTATCCCATATATCCGCGAGTACTGGAGGAGAGATGAGATCCAGGCCTTCGCCGGGATGGCATTATTTGAAGTATGTTCTGAGAATTTCTAGATACACTTCACTGAGCATCCGCAGATCCGCGACCGCCACATTCTCATCCACCTTGTGCGAGGTGCGGCCCGTCGTGCCGAATTCCACCACCGGGCAATAGTCTTTGATGAAACGGGCATCCGACGTGCCGCCGGTGGTGCTGAGTTGGGGCGTCTTGCCGGTGACTTTTTTTACTGCCTCCGACACCAGTGTGCTCAATGGCCCCGGCTTGGTGAGGAACGCCTCGCCGCTGACACGGAAGTCGAGCCTGTACTCGCCCCCCACCTTGTCGCAAAGCTGGCGAATGAGGCCCTTGAGGCCGCTGCTGGTATGGCGGTCGTTGAAACGGATGTTGAAGGTCGCCGTCGCTTTCGCGGGGATGACGTTATCGGCCTTGTTGCCGACATCGACGCTCACCACTTCGAGGTTGGAGGGCTGGAAATAATCCGTGCCCTCATCCAGCACCTCGGATTTCAGCAGATGCAGCATCGTCACCAGTTTTGTGACGGGATTATCGGCCAGATGCGGGTAGGCAACATGCCCCTGCGTACCGATGACCGTGAGCGTGGCGCTCATGCTGCCGCGCCGGCCGATCTTGACCATCTCGCCCAGTTCCTGCGGATTGGTCGGTTCTCCGACGATGCAGGCGTCGATGACCTCGCCCTGCGCCTTCATCCATTCCAGCATCTTGCGCGTGCCGTTGACGGCGGGGCCTTCCTCGTCGTTGGTGATGAGCAGGCTGATGGAACCGGTGGGTTTATTATGTGCGATATACTGCGCCACCGCCGCGACGAAGGCGGCGACCGCGCCCTTCATATCCTCCGCACCGCGACCATAGAGCATCGCGCCGTCGATCTCTGCGCCGAAGGGATCATGTTTCCAATCGGCACGGTTGCCGATAGGCACGACGTCCGTATGCCCCGCGAAACAGAGGTTGGGCGCACCGGAACCCAACTTCGCATACAGATTCTCGACCGGCGCAGTCCCCGACTCGCTGAAGGTCTGACGCGAGCAGCAGAATCCTAGCGACTCCAACGCTCCCGCCAGCACGTCCAATACGCCCGCATTGTCCGGCGTCACCGAGGGACAGCGGATGAGTTGCTGGGCGAAACTGACGGGGTCGATAATTCTAGCCATTCCGAACTCTCTCGTTTTGCCATACCGGCGAAGGCCGGTATCTTATCTCTCCTGTAACACTCATGGAAATATAAGATCCCGGCCTTCGCCGGGATGACAATAATTTTAGGCCGCTCCGCGCAGCAATTCATTGATGGACGTTTTCGAGCGCGTTTTCTCATCCACCTTTTTCACGATCACCGCGCAATAGAGCGCGGGAGAATTGGGCGTCTTGCCCGGCAGCGAGCCGGGAACCACCACGGAATAGGCCGGAACGCGGCCATAGAGCACCTCGCCGCTCTCGCGGTCGATGATGCGGGTGGATGCGCCGAGATAAACGCCCATCGACAACACCGCGCCCTCTTCCACGATGACGCCTTCCGCCACTTCGCTGCGCGCGCCGATGAAGCAGTTGTCCTCGATGATAACGGGAGCCGCCTGCAACGGCTCCAGCACGCCGCCGATGCCGACGCCGCCGGAGATGTGGCAATGCTTGCCGATCTGCGCGCAACTGCCGATGGTGGCCCAGGTATCGACCATCGTGCCTTCGCCCACATAGGCGCCGAGATTCACATAGGACGGCATCAGCACCACGTTGGGCGCGATATAGGCCGAATAGCGCACCGCGCAGGGCGGCACGGCACGGAATTTCGCGTCACGGAAGCGCGCCTCGTCCCAGCCTGCGAATTTGGAGGGAACCTTGTCGAACCAATGACCGTCGCCGGGGCCTCCGTCCATGAGCTGCATGTCGTTGAGGCGGAAGAACAGCAGCACGGCCTTCTTCACCCACTCATTCACCTGCCATGCGTTGCCATGCTTTTCGGCCACACGCAGGACACCGCCATCCAGCGCCGCGAGCACGGCATTCACCGCATCGCGCTCTTTCCCGACCGTGGCGTAATTGATACTGTCGCGCTCCGTCCACGCACGCTCAATGACGGTCTGAAGGGCGGCTCTCTCAGCGGCGGGTAGGGTCATTCCTGCTCCTTTGCAATCTGTTCGTAAAGTCGCTACAGTATTTACCGGCTAACGCCGCGTTTGGCAACGAAAGCGGGAATAAAATGGGACTCTTTAGCAAAAAAACGAAAAAAGACGGGGAGAATCCCCCTCAGAACACCAGCGATGCCGCATTACGGGTGGCCGAAGCACTCAAGACGGGCGGGCTGGAACCCACACACATCATCGAGGCCATCACCGATGGCGACAGCGCATTCGTGGCGGCGGCGCTGGCCGTGCTCTCCGGTCAGCCGGAGGCGACCATACAGCGCATCCTCGCTTCCACCGATACCAAGGCGCTGACCGCGCTGGTATGGAAGGCCCAACTGCCGATGCGTATTTCCGTGCAGATACAGATGCGCCTGATGCACGCGCCGCATACGGCCATGATACAGGCCACAGAGGACGGAAATTTTCCCCTGACGCCCATGGAGATGGAGCAGGCACTCAACGCGTTCGGTAAAGACGATACGAAGTGGTAAATCTTGCTAGGCAGCCCTGCCCGGCTTCCATTTGATGGAACAGCCGATGCTGGGGAGCTGCTTTGACGGGCCCTTGCCGGTTTCGGCAATACGCAGCATTGCGTTGAATAACTCCCGCTCGCCGCTGGTCTTGTGCTCCATGCGCGAATCGTCCAGCCGCCCGCGATAACGCAGCTTCAACGCCCCATCGAAACCAAAGAAATCCGGCGTACATACCGCGCCGTAAGCCCGCGCTACCGCCTGCGTTTCGTCCAGCAGGTAAGGGAACAGAAAATTCCTGGCCGCCGCGAGTTTCTTCATGTTGTCGAACGAATCGTCCGGGTAGCTATCGACGTCGTTCGACATGATCGCGACACTGTGAACACCATGCTGCTTCAGCTCCTCGGCATCGCGCACAATCTTATCCATGATGGCCTTCACGAACGGGCAGTGATTGCAGATGAACATCACCAGCAGCCCATTCGGCCCGCGTACATCCTGCAACCTATAGCGTTTTCCGTCCGTACCGGGCAGATCGAAATCTGCTGCATTCCAGCCAATCTGCACTTCCGGAGTTTCCAATGCAACCATTATGCTGCCTCCTGCCGTGGGTTATATTGTGCGACATACTCACGACACCGCGCAAGATCTGGTCGCGTGCATTCAAGATAGATGAACAGGCTCGCATGCAGCCCCGGCAATGGGAAATATTCCAGCCGCACCGCTCCGAAGAAATGCCGCGCCACCGCAAGTATCTCATCCGCGCGGTTAATATGCTCGTGGCGCATGAGGGTCTTATAATCCAGTCCCGTCCGCAGCCGGTAAGCAAGCCCAGTGGAACAGCGCCACGCCAGCCCCCATGCCAGACCGCCCTCGCTGGGGATGCCGGCCTGAAATACTCCGCCCTCTTCCAGCAACAGGCCGGATCTGGCGATGGCATAGGGAAGCTCGGAGAGATGCTCCAGCACCGCCACTGAGATAATGCGTCCGTAGCGCGCGGAATCCGGTATCTCGGCGATGTCTTTATAGACGTTGCGAATACGGGCATGGCGCGTGTTACCCTCATGCAGATAGGTGAACGGTTCCACGATGTCGTAGGAAGCGTTTTCAGATTCGAACGGCAGGTGGTTGAGCGTCCCCGCCCCCAGCTCCAGCACCGCACCCGGCTTATGCGATGCCGCCACTTTGCGGTGCATCCAGCCGCTGACGCCGGAAGATAATTTGGAGGTCAACGGCTTGTTGTCACCACGCGTTTTCTTGTATTCCTCGGCATAGACGCGCTGATGCGCCTCCGTCAAGGGCGGGCGGGTACGGGGAAAATCGGCCAGCAATGCGGCAATGTCACGGTGTGTCATGGACGTGCTCGTTATCACACATCATGGGCAACACATTCACGAACAGCAGCCCCACCAGCGACGTACTCACGCTTACCGCGAAGAACACCAGCGATGCGGCGATGCCTATCTCAGGATCCATCCCGAAAAGCGAACTGCCGTATAGAAAAGTCAGCTCACGCAGGCCAGCGCCGCCGATGGAGATCGGCAATATCGCAACAACGCAAGAAAGCATAAATAGCGCGAGATAATCCAGCACCTCCGGCCCCATTCCCATACCACGAAATATGCAGTAGGCCGAAAGCGTCACCAGCCCCTGCCCCAACAATGAGAATCGCATCGCACCGAGCGCCGTCCTCACCTGCTCCTTCAGGAATAGTCGGATGCAGACGAGATAGGACGGGATGAGCAGTACGTATCCCAGGATCAGGATGGGCGTGCCATAGGGCTGTGAGTAATGCGCGCTCCCCAGCAGCGCCAGCGTAAGTGCTATCAACAGCAACGCGCACAGACCGCTGGAACGCTCCGATAGCATGATACGCACCGCCGACAATACCGGTATCTGAAAATGCTTTTTCAGAAAATACGCCTTATAGCCGTCGCCGCTGATACCTCCCGGAAGCACAATGTTGAACAGCGCCCCCACATAATAGATCGCGGTGGTAAAACGCTGCGAGAAATGATGGCCTGCCTTGAAGAAATAATAACGCATGCGCGCGGCGCTGACGATCTGGGCGAAATTGAGCGCCGCGAACGCCGCAATGCCGTACTCCACCGGAATCGTATGCAGATGCCCCAGCATCTCGCTGAGATCAATGCGAGTAAACACCAGCCACAACGCCCCTGCCGTGAGCAACAGCTTCCCGGCGATAAGCGCGATGCGCCGGGTAGCAGGCACTGCTTCTGGGGGGAGATCAGTCACTGATAACCTCCCGCGTGCCGTGATAGCGGCGCGCAATGGCGTAGGGTTTCTTATTCTGCGATTCGAAATAGGTACGCATGATGAGCTCCGACAGGAAGCCCGTGGTGATAAACTGCACCGACATGATGAGCAGCAGGATGCCCACGTAGAACAGCGGCCTTCCGCCGATGTCATTGCCCTGTAGTTTCTCTATCAGAAGGAAGAATTCGATGAGTCCGCCCAGCAGGAACATGGCAATACCGATGCTGCCGAACAGGTGCATGGGCTTCTGTCGGTACTTCATAAAGAACAGCATGAGCAGCAGGTCACTCAATACCCTGAGGGTGCGCCCAAGACCGTATTTCGACGATCCGAAGCGGCGCGAATGATGCCGCACATCTATTTCCGCTATCTTTGCGCCGTGCATCCGACTCAGGATGGGTATGAAGCGATGCAACTCGCCGTAGAGGTCGAGATTCTTCGCGATCTCGCGGCGGAACAGCTTGAGCGTGCAGCCATAATCATTCACATGCACGCCCGTAGACCAACGGATCAGCCAGTTGGCGATCTTGCTCGGTATCTTACGCAGGAACATGCCGTCCTGACGGCGCAGACGCCGCCCGACCACCACATCGAGCTTCTCGGATTTCAGCTTTTCCAGCATGCGCGGTATATCGGCGGGATCGTTCTGGAGATCGCCGTCCAGCGTGACGATGTATCGCCCCGCCGCCTCGCCGATGCCGGCGGAGATCGCCGAGGTCTGTCCGAAATTGCGGGCAAACACCACCAGCTTCGCGTGCTCATTCTGCAAATCGAGGATGCGCTGAACCGTGCTGTCTTCCGACCCGTCATCCACGAACACGATCTCGTGTTCGAGGTCTTTCAACGCCTCGTGCAACACCGCGTTGAGCGGCGCGATGTTGTCTTCCTCGTTATAGACGGGAATAACGACCGAAAGCTCCATCACGCCTCTCCGATACGCACAGATGCGTTAGCTAGGCGTTGTTAGCGGGACGCTTCACGCAGGGGCTGCCATCTCCACCAACGCACGGGCTTTTCACCTCATGCGGCTTGCTGGTGCAGGCGGAAAGCACAAACAATGCCATGACGGCACACAGAACAGGTTTCATCGCACTCACCTCACTGACGGTTGATGCGACGTACTGTACCGCACCGTCACCGAAAGGCAAGGGAATGTTGTTAGCTATGTAGCTATCAGCGCGGCCCAGGCATCCTCGGTGTGGACATGGCATCATGCGTTTCCTGAATTCTATTTCCGTGCTCTACTTGTTGTGCCCCATGCGCGGTTGTATTCGTGCCCGGATTACTGCGCGCACCTATGGTATCGTTGATGGCCTTCTGGAGATCGCCTGACGCCGCCAGCGATCCGGCAAAGCCCTGCGCCTTGCTGGAAAGGGTGCTGATGGCCTTGGATACCGGGCTACCCTGTTCGAGGTTGATGAACGCGCCCGAGATGTCGTTGGCGATCTGTATCACGAAGGAGTGGAACTGGAACGCCGTATAGGCCAGCAGGAAGAAGCTCAATATATCGACGATCTCCAGCGGAAACACGTCCATGTCCGGGCACGGCTCGTCGCCGCACATGGGCCCGTCCACCGTCCACATCACCGAGAGCGGAGTGCCGGAAGTATCTGTGAAGCACCAGCCGTACATATCCGCAGTGGTTCCCGGCATGTTGCCTTTGCTGCAATAGCACACTTCCGCCGCCAGAATCGTCGCCATGGATTTATCCATCAACACCGTGAAAAATCCGAGGAAGGTGAAGAGCATCACCGGTTGCAGCGAAAGGCTGATGAGCGCGCTCAGCCAGCCATCGAACAGGTGGCGCGTACGCTCGAACATGATGAAACAGATGAAAATGGGCGCCAGGCCGAACAGCAGGCTAGTGCCCAGCAACGCCATGACATAGACCCACAGCGACTTCGCGATGGCGCCGATAAGATAGATAAGCCCTATCACATACGCGCCGCCGTAGAACATGCCATAAGGCCCGGAGGACAGTGCCGCCTCGAAGATCGAGAAGGTAGAACTGTTCGCGGTCTTCATCAGGAATTCGTCGATAGGTTCGAACGGCCCCGGATAGGTGGTGACACCCGTCACCGGGTCCGGGAGTATCGACGGCGTGACATATTGCGTATTGCCCGGATCTATCGCCTGCGCCATGACGAAGGTCATAACATAGATAAGGTAGTCCATGCCCTCGCGGAATAGGCCGTAGATGAATCGCGTGAACAGCTCAAACCCGGTCGGCCCGATCATCACGGCCACGATGGCGATCTTGATGACACGCTTGGCCGCCTCCGCCACGGTGAGCGGAACCATGCCCAAAGCGAACATCAGGCCGAATACGGACACATACAGCACCATCGCCGCACCCGCCGCCTGCGGGAAACTGCTGGCAAGGATTGCGTTGTATAACGCTTCATAGGCATCATCGAGAACCGTCTGTATCTCTTCCGTGAGCTTGGTGAGGATGCCGTCGCCGGTCAGTTGGAACGATTCGTTGGTATTACAGACAGGCCCTGCGCTGGCATGAGCGGCGTCAACGAACATCCACGACGCCAGCAGAATGCCAGCGATCGCTAGGAATCTTACAATTATCTTCTTGTTCATCATCTCACACACTCACTTTATCTTCAGGGATTCTGTCGTGGAGGCGTCATATTCTTTAGCGCGGTATTGGGATCGAATTTTCCACTGGTCACGGTATCGCCCAGAGTCTTGATCGCGCCGCTCACCTGCCGCTCGCCGGGCATGTCCATACCGCCGATCTTCACATGCTGGAAGGCGCTTCCGGTCAGATCCACCGCCAGTGTCGGGATGTAGATCAGGAATCCGTAAAGAATATAGGTCAACACACCGATGGCGAACAGGTTGTAGAATATTTCCAGCCGCGTGCCGTCGTCGACGTCAAGCGTCGGCAGCGAATAGCCGAAATTCATCATGCCCTCCACCGGCGCGATCATACGCTTGAACGCCGCCTGCCCCTCGGGATTGCTGCACATGTTACTGAAATATTCCGGAACGGCGATACGCGGCGTATTACCCTCCACATCGTCCGCGCCACGGAATTCGATGTCGCAATGCCCGCCATTGGGACGAAGTTCCATCGAGAAAGGCTGCACTTCTCGGGTGTTGGCGTGCGTTTCCATAAACACTTTCATTTTATCCGACCATTCCTCGTACGAGGATACTGGCGCGCCGAACAGCGTGACCGCGAGCGAATGCCGCCCCTCCAGAACCGTCAGGTTGATGGCCGCCAGCGCCAGCGAGAGAAACCCGAACAGGAATATCGGCTGCAGGAGATAGGAGATCATATGCCCCAGCCATTTCTCAAAATATTTGGTCGTCCCCTTTATCAACACCATCGGCACGAATATCGGCGCCAGCGCGAGCAGGAAGGTGATGCCTATCATGGAGGCGATATAGACGAAGACTGCGCGGAATACCGAGAAAAGCAGAGTGGTGAGCACCATCAATCCGCCCATGAATACGGTGAAGCCCAGTGCGCTGTCGCCCGCCGACGCTACGATAAGCCCAAGCATGCCCGACAGTAAGGTTACCCCTGCGCCGAAGCCGAATATAACGCCCACCGAGCAATCGACCCGCGCCCACATGTCGGAAGTAAGCACCCCACCGCAGGAAATAGCGTTCGTGCCAGCACTGACCGTGACCACCTCCAGCATTCCTTCCACGCCTTCCATGATCTTGGGATACCAATCGGTGAAATTATCCAGAAAATAGATCACCAGACCGATCTTTATCACCAGCATGGCAATCTCGGCTTCAGGCTGCCGCACCGTGCCGGTCGTCAAGCCGAAGCCGAACACCACCACGGCCAGCACGATGAAAGCCCCCACCGTGGGGCGGAGTATCTCGTATATCTGCTTCGTAAGCGTCTGGTTTATCTCCATCAGCGCGGTCTTCACGCAGGTCACGATGCGATCCGTGAAGCCATCGCCCGGACAGCCCTGTGCGTTCGTGAAATCCGTAGTGCTCTCGGCGGCATAAGCAGCCTCCGGCGTCATCACGTTGAACGCAACAACCAGCAGCAGAACAAACAGGATGAAACGCGAGGTCATGGCTGCCCTCCCGTCCCCGGCGTCCCCGACGTAGGAGGGGTTCCGGTCGTGGGAGCCGGAGGCGTTCCCTCCGCCGTAGCGGCGGGAGCTTCTCCGGTGGCTGCCGGCGGCGGTGCTTCACCGCCACCAAATAAATTATTCCATGTTCGCTGGAACCAGTTTCCCTGCTCCTGTGCGGGCTGTTGTGTAGCAGGCTGTTGCGGTTCTCCCGTCGCAGGCGTTTCCGGCGTGGTTTGTGCCTGCTGTTGTGCCTGCTGTTGTGCTTGTGCCTGCTGCTGCGCCTCCGCCGTGGCCGCTTGCTTCTCTGCTTCCATAGAGGCCTTGGTACTGCCGTATCCTCCGGCCACTTCCGGCGGTAGGAACCCAAGCGCGAGGCCCTCGCCTCCCTTACGCATGATGCTGTCCATCTGCTCTGACGTGGCTGGGCCGACCGGGGCCTCGCCCATGGCCGCAGATTTCGCTCCCTCGAAGGCGCCCCATATGCCACCACCCCGCCCATCTCTCGACCCCTCGAAGGGCATTTCCTGATCCGCGAGCATCACGCGGGTACGGCCCGCAATATAGGCAGAAAGGCTTGAAATCTGATCCAGCATGGTGGTGAGCATCAACCCCGTTATCAGTGCCATGATCAGGGCGTGCGTCACTTCCTCCATGTTCAATTCGGCCAGCATGGCCTTCATCACGGGATCCTCCCCCGCTTCGGCCACTATATCGGGATGCGCCGTAAGATCCAGCTGGCCTGTGATGAATTCAGCAGATCCCCCCTTACGGTTGCGCGGATCCAGCCATCCGCCCCTGCCATGGGTATAACGTACGGTCGAAGAATCCACTATATCCATCGGATCGGTATATTGCTCGATCGCCACCACCTGCGACATGCCGAACGTGGTGTCGTGAGTGATCACGCCCCGCTCGCGCAGGTCGTCTATCATCGCATTGAATTCCGCGATGCTGCCGATGGGCCGCCCGGCGATCGCAGACGCCAGAGAGTGCTCCCCGGTATATAGCACCGTATCGTAGATAGTTACGGACAGCGAGAGGAAAGCAATGAGTATCACCGGCTGCAACGTATAAGAAATGAGCAGGTTCACCCATTTTTTGACCATGTCGGTCGTGTATTTGAACAGGAGCAGCGGCAGCATCAGCGGCGCCAGTGCCAGCAGGAAGGTGATCGCCACCATCGCGGACACGTACAGATACGCACCACGGAATATGGAGAGCAAAAAGGTCAATATGAATCCGGCCCCGGCAAAGGTGATGTAGACCCCCATCGGCCCGCTGACCGTCGAAGCCACAATAGAGCCGAGCATCCCGCTCGCCAGTGTAACCCCGCCGCCAAATCCGATAAATCCGCCAATGAGGCAATCGAGATTGTGCCAGATGACATACTGCGGATCTATGGTCGGCGTCGCGCAGGCAAATGAGCTGCTGCTCATACTGCCGGATACCACCCCCATCAACTCATCGGTGATGTCAAACAGCGCCGGGTAAAGCTCCAGCAGATGATCCAATACATAGACGATCAACCCGATCTTTATGGCGAGCATGAAGGTTTCCTGAGGGATTCGCCGCACCATGCCCAACATGAGCTGCACGCCGAATATGGTGACGGAAATCACCATCATGGCCGCAATGGTCGTCTTCAGCGTGTCATACAGATAGACGATCATCGCCTCCAACCCCTGATGCAGGGCGTCCTTGATGCAGATAACCACGCGCTGGGTCAACATGCCGTAGGTATCGGCATTCTCAGGCACAAAGTACTCATCGCCGCAACTCTCAAGATCGCGGCCAGTGAGCTGTGCGAACGCTTCGTGCGGCATCATGCACAGCAGCGTCGCCGCCAGCATGCATAGTGCCACGAGTATCTTAGCGTTTTGCAGCAAGCAGTTTCACCCTCTTCTGGAATTCGGGAATCCAGACCATTGGATCGTCGCCCATCTCCTCGCGTATCTTATCGAGTATACCCACGGTTTCCGCACGACCCGACAGGATGTTGATGACATCGTCCAACCCCGACA
>JADZBT010000062.1 GCA_020851915.1 Alphaproteobacteria bacterium
GACAACTTCTGTCTGGTGCTGAAGCGCGGCCCGCAGATCCAGCTGGTCTACAAGCACTCGGTAGCGACCGTCGTGCCCGCGCCGGAATTCAAGCTGTTCGATAATGAAGAAGATGACGCCGAGATCGAAGCGGTGTAATAGAACATCGTCATCCTGCGGCATGACCGCAGGATCTTGCGCCACACACGGGCAGGGATCCTACTACTTTCGCGTAGTATGACGGAAACAAAAAGCACACAACACATTGACCACCCGCACACTCATCATCACCCCGGCGCTCAAGAATGCGCGCCATAACGCCGAAGGGATCGTGCGCGCGCCGGAGGATCGCCTGGCCGAGGCCGTGAGTCTTGCGGGCGCGATCGACCTCACGGTGGTGCACGCGCAGGTGGTGATGATACCGCAGGTGACGCCCGCCACCTATTTCGGCAGCGGCAAGGCGGCGGAGCTTGGCGAATATATCCGCGCCGAACGGATCGCGCTGGCGATCGTGGACGCGCATCTCACCCCTGTCCAGCAGCGAAATCTTGAGAAGGCGATGGGCTGCAAGGTCATCGACCGCACCGCGCTCATCCTTGAGATATTCGGTAAGCGCGCACGCACGGCGGAGGGTAAGCTTCAGGTCGATCTCGCTGCGCTCGAATTCCAGAAGAGCCGGCTGGTGCGGTCATGGACGCACCTCGAACGGCAGCGCGGCGGCCACGGCTTTCTCGGCGGGCCGGGTGAGAGCCAGATCGAATCCGACCGCCGCCAGCTTCAGGATCAGATCATCGTCATCAAGGGCAAGCTCGAAAAGGTGCGGCGGATGCGCGAGCTGCACCGCAAGAAGCGCCGCGACGTGCCCTATCCCATCGTAGCGCTGGTGGGCTATACCAATGCCGGAAAATCCACCCTGTTCAACCGCCTGACCGGCGCGCAGGTGATCGCCGAGGACAAGCTGTTCGCCACGCTCGATCCCACGTTGCGCGCCATCAAGCTGCCCTCGGGCCGCCGGATCATCCTGTCGGATACGGTAGGGTTCATCTCCGACCTGCCGACGCATCTGGTGGCCGCCTTCCGCGCCACGCTGGAGGAGGTACTGGAAGCTGATGTCCTGCTGCATGTGCGCGACATATCGCACGATGAGAGCGCCCACCAGAAGGAGGACGTACTGTCAGTGCTCAAGCAGCTGGGGGTTGCGGGTGATGTACCTGTTCTTGAGGTATGGAACAAAATTGATCTGGTGAAACTCAAGGAAAAAGAAAATTGTCATTCCGGCGAAAGCCTGAATCCAGAGCCACAAGGCGGTGACGATGCCCGGCTGCCCGGGATCCAAGCTTCCGCTGGGATAACGGAAACCGATGCTCCCATCCCTCTCTCCGCCCTGACCGGTGAGGGAACGGATGCGCTACTGGCGCGCATCGACGCGCTGCTCAGCGAATCTGGCGAGATATTCAGCATCACGCTTGATGCCGCCGACGGCGCGACGCTGGCCTGGCTATACCGTCACGGAGAAGTATTGGATCGCAAAGCGAAAGGGCAGAAGCTCCACCTGCAAGTGCTGCTCAGCCCCGAGAACCTGCAACGCTTCGAAAAGCGCCAGCCCCACACAGCAAAACGGGCGTAACGGTTTCCCATTACGCCCGGTGTGCTTGTCACATGCCGTGCGGCTTAGTGGCCGCCCATGCCGTAGCCTTGCGACTGCGTATTGTTGTTTATCGTGATCGGCGCAGCAATGACGTCGGTGTCGATAACATTGCTCTGCGGCGTAACTTCCGGCGTCGGCGAATCGTAGCGGAAGTTCGGCGTCTTCTGCTCTTCGTCGCTTTCGCGCCCGATGAGATCCTTGATCATATCCTCGAACGGCTGGCGGATAGCGTCAACATCCACTTTCGACGCAGCATCCTTGAGGAACTGTTCTCTGCCGTTCTTCCGTTCATCAAGCTCTGTCTGATGGTCGGTATCCAGCTTGTCGATTTCTGCCTGAGCGGCGTCAACCAGCGCCTGTTTCTCGGCGACGATGCCGTTGGCGCGCGATACGTCATCCAGCCATTCCTCCAGAAGGTCGGCCTGCTTGATCTTCTCCGGATCGCCGGATGCACGCATGGCATCAAGTTTGTCCTGAAGATCAGAAGCCACATTTCCGTCGGTAAGCATCGTCTTCAATTCGGCATCTGTCAGTGTGGTAATGTCGATACGATGATCTTGTGCAAAAAGATTCGCAAATCCACTTGCCATACCCACCGAATTGTTCAGCCCATCATTAATCTGCTGCTCGGTGATCTCGCCGTTCAGCAGCTTGGCTTTGATTTCCTCCTGAGTGTAGAGCATATTTCCTGATGCATCGACGAACGCCAACCGCCCGATGCGTGCCACGTCGTCGAGGCGATCACCTTTCGCTGCCTCAAGCTCTGCCTCCGCAGCGGCTTTCTTCTCCACAAGCTCCGGACGCTTCGTATTATACTCATCAATGAGCTTCTGCGTTTCAGCGTCGTAAGTGATGCCGGCCTGCTCTTTGGCGGCATTCTTCGCGTCCTTCACGGCCTCGTCTGCCTGTGCGTCATAATAAGTAATGATCGTCTGGTCGTAGGTGTTGTTAATGCCGCTGACCTGCGTTTTCTGCTCCTCGCTGACGCCGGTGAGGTTCGGGTCGCCGGCCAGTGCCTTGTCGAGATTCTCCTTCGCGGTCATCTCGGCCATGACGGCCTGCGTGACCTTTGCGTTCACATCAACGTAGTTTTCCAGCGTATCATAGAGGTTGCTGCCCTCGGTGAGCCCGAGGCTTGCGAGATCTTCATGCTTGAGGCTATTGACGTCAACGGTCTTCCCAAGTTTCGCGGAAAGCGCAGCGTTGAGTTCGTCGATATTGTAGGTCGCACCGAATTCATCTGCGGTGGTAGGGGTGAGGCCCAGTTCTTTACCGAGATCGTTGATCGTCGTGGCGCGCGCTTCCTTATGCCCTTCCAGCTGAGCAGCGGCGGGTGCGTACAGCAGCTCCGTGAGCGCGTCTACGCGGGTTTCCCATGCGGTTACCGGATCCACTACCGGATTGACGGGTTGTCCATCGCCACCATTACCCATAACATCCTCCTTAAAATTTTGAGAGCAGGGGGTATTTGCATCTCATGGTTTCTATTCGTTATAGGCTCATAGTACGGCCCATTTGTTAAAAGAATGTTAAGTCCAAGCGGTTTTTTATGACAGTTTTGTGACAATTTTAGAAAATTCTCTCGCCTGTGACATTTCAGAAAAAACAGGGGGTTTTTCTTGTGGAGGCCGCAGTCTTCAGCGATTTTTTGGCAATTTTTGCGGCTTTCCCTTGACATCCGGCGGGGTGGATCCTATATAGCGTGTCCCCCTAGGGGAGATCGTATTTTTCGGCGTTTTTATAAATGCTTAGGTTATTTTGGGTTCAACCAGACAATCAGATGGAGAAGGTTCGCATGAAAATCAGACCGTTGCATGACCGCGTATTGGTGCGTCGCGTAGAGAGCGATATGAAGACCGCTGGCGGCATCATCATTCCGGATACGGCGCAGGAAAAACCGATGCAGGCCGAAGTGCTGGCCGTGGGTTCGGGTTCGCGCGATGAGTCCGGCAAGCTGGTTCCGCTGGACGTGAAAGTGGGCGATGTCGTGTTGTTCGGCAAGTGGGCCGGCACGGAAGTGAAGATCGACGGCGAAGAGCTGCTGATCATGAAAGAGTCCGACATCATGGGCGTGCTGGAATAACCAGCCCTGCCCTCTGCAACCCATTTCAGTTTCAGTAACATCAGTAAGAGGTAAGTTCCAATGGCTGCCAAAGACGTCCGCTTCGGCGGAGAAGCCCGTGAAAAGATGCTGCGGGGCGTGGATATTCTCGCCAACGCCGTGAAGGTGACGCTGGGCCCGAAGGGCCGCAACGTGGTGATCGACAAGAGCTTCGGCGCGCCGCGCATCACCAAGGACGGCGTGACCGTCGCCAAGGAAATCGAGCTCTCGGACAAGTTCGAGAACATGGGCGCCCAGATGGTGCGCGAAGTTGCATCCAAGACCAACGATCTGGCCGGTGACGGCACGACCACGGCCACGGTGCTGACGCAGTCCATCGTGCGCGAAGGTGCCAAGGCGGTTGCCGCCGGCATGAACCCGATGGACCTGAAGCGCGGCATTGACCAGGCCGTTGCCGCCGCCATCGACGACATCAAGAAGCGCTCGAAGAAGGTCAAGGGCTCGGACGAAGTGGGCCAGGTTGGCACCATTTCGGCCAACGGCGAAAAGGCCATCGGCGACATGATTGCCAAGGCCATGCAGAAGGTCGGCAACGAGGGCGTGATCACGGTTGAGGAAGCCAAGACCGCTGAAACCGAACTCGATGTTGTCGAAGGCATGCAGTTCGATCGCGGCTA
>JADZBT010000063.1 GCA_020851915.1 Alphaproteobacteria bacterium
CCATTCATAACCCAGATCCTTCGCCACCGCCGCGTAGCAAACCTGCCCCGCATGCACGTTCAGTCCGGCGCGCAGATGCGGGTCTTCGCTGCAGGCTTGCCGCCATCCCCGGTCGGCGAGCGCCAGCGCGAAGGGCAGGGTGGCGTTGTTGAGAGCGAAGGTCGAAGTGCGTGCCACGGCGCCGGGCATATTGGCGACGCAGTAATGCACGATGCCGTCCACGATGTAGGTCGGCTCCGCATGGGTGGTCGGGCGGCTGGTCTCGAAGCATCCGCCCTGATCGATGGCGACGTCCACCAGCACCGCGCCACGCTGCATGGTGGAGAGCATCTCGCGGGTGATGAGTTTCGGCGCCGCTGCGCCCGGGATCAGCACGCCGCCCACCACGACGTCGGCATCGGCGATCTCGCGCTCGATGGTTTCGACCGTCGAGTATGCCGTGCTGATGCGCGAATTGAACATCCAGTCGAGTTCGCGGAGGCGTTTCAGCGAGCGATCGATGACCGTCACGTTGGCGGTGAGGCCCGCCGCCATCAGCGCGGCGTTGGTTCCCACGATGCCGCCGCCGATGATGACCACCTTGCCCGAGGGTACGCCCGCGACGCCGCCCAGCATCACGCCGCGTCCACCCTGTGCCTTTTCGAGCGCATGCGCCCCGGCCTGAATGGACAGACGCCCGGCCACCTCGCTCATCGGCGAGAGCAGCGGCAGGCTACCGTCGGCAGCGGTCACCGTTTCAAACGCAATGGCGATCGCGCCGCTGGCCATCAGGCCCTTGGTCTGTTCGGGATCGGGCGCCAGATGCAGGTAGCAGAACAGCACCTGTCCTTCTTTCAGCATCTTATATTCGCGCGGCTGCGGTTCCTTCACCTTCACGATCATCTCGGCGCGGTCGAATATCTCGTCCGCAGTCTCGGCGATCAACGCGCCTGCGGTCTGGTACTGTGAATCATCGAAACCGATCTCGTACCCTGCTTTCGTCTGCACGATGACCTTATGGCCATTGTGGATCAGCTCGCGCACACCGGCCGGGGTGACGCCGACGCGATACTCATGGTTCTTTATCTCTTTTGGCACGCCGATAAGCATAGGGCTTCTCCTGTTGTGGTAATTCGTTATTCGTATTTTGTTATTCGTTATTCGAATTACGAATCACCAATTACGAATTACGGCTCCATAGCGTATTTCTTCACACAAAGCAAAAGTAAAAGACCGGGCACGGCGACCAGCGCCGATACGATGAAAAACACCTCCCAGCCGAATGCCTCGGCCACCGCCCCGGAGCCCGCCGAAAGCCAGGTGCGGCCAATGGAGGCGATAGAGCTCAAGAGCGCATACTGGGTGGCCGTATAGGCCCGCGAGCACAGGGTGCTGATAAAGGCCACGAACGCCGCCGTGCCCATCCCGGCGGCGAGATTCTCCGCCCCGACGGTGAAGGCCAGCATGCCGACATCCGCGCCCACGCGCGCCTGAAGGATGAACACCGGGATCGCCAGCATCTGCGCGATGCCGCAGACCCACAGGCTCCTGATGAGCCCGATACGGTAGACCAGCGCCCCGCCGATGAACGTCCCCGCCAGCGTCGCGCCCAGCCCGTAGATCTTGCCGACCACGCCGATATCCGTCTTGGAAAAACCAAGGTCGATGAAGAACGGGTTGAGCATATGCCCCGCGAACGCGTCGCCCAGTTTGTAACAGAGGATGAACAACAGCACGACCCACCAGCCCGGCCGTGCTATGAACTGCGTAAACGGTGCAACAATGGCGGTTTTGAGTACATTCTCTGCCACCCCCGCGCCTTCAACTCCCTCTCCCATGGGGAGAGGGCCGGGGTGAGGGGCTGGAACCTCTCGTTCCGGCTCACCCGCCCAGAGCGCCGCCGCCTGTCCTACCAGCACGAGCGCCGCCATCAGCGCATAGACGGCGGACCACGGCAGATGATCGGCCAGTATCAGCGCGAAGGCGCCGCCCACCAGTCGCATGCCCACATTATAGCCGAACACCACGCTGGCCGCGCCACCGCCCTGCTCTTCGGGCGTGAGCAGCTCCACCCGGTAGGCGTCCACGACTATATCCTGACTGGCAGAAGCGATCGTCACCGCCAGCGCCCAGATCGCGGTGACGGTCAGGTTCTCCGCCGGGTGGCTGAGCCCCAGCCCGACCAGCGATATGGCCAGCAACA
This sequence comes from Alphaproteobacteria bacterium, assembly GCA_020851915.1. Taxonomy (GTDB): domain Bacteria; phylum Pseudomonadota; class Alphaproteobacteria; order Rickettsiales; family RI-342; genus JADZBT01. The sequence continues at coordinate 2,183 of JADZBT010000063.1, forward strand.
CCTGCGTCACTAACAGCCAGCTACGCCGCCGGCCCAACTGCCGGGTGAGGAAAGGCAGCGGCAACGCGTCCATCAGCGGCGACCAGAGGAATTTCAGCACATAGGGCGTGGTGATAACCGCAAAAAGCCCGATGTCCGTCTTGGACACCCCCGCCTCCGCCAGCCACGCGGCCAGCGTCCCCAGCACCAGCGGCAGCGGCAACCCGCTCGCGAACCCCAGCACGGCCACCGCCAGCATACGCGGGCGGGTATAGAGAGTTAGGGAGGGGAAGCGCATGTTACAACAAGTTCTTCAGCGGCTTGAGCGGCCTCGCCCCCAGATGCTGTATGATGCTGCCGGCGGCCTTGGAGCCCAGCGCCGCGCAGGCGGCCGGCTCCATGCCGTGGGTGAGTCCATAGAGAAATCCGCTGGCATAGAGGTCGCCCGCACCGGTGCTGTCCACGATCTCCGGTATCTTTTCGGCGGGCACGGCATATTCGTTGTCGCCGGTGACGACCACCGAGCCCTTTTCGCTGCGGGTGATGGCGGCGATCTCGCAGCGGCCACGCACTTTCTCGACCGCGCTGCGGAAATCTTTTACCTCGTAGAGCGACATGATCTCCGCTTCGTTAGCGAACACGATATCGAGCTGTCCCTCCACCAGTGCCAGAAAATCCTTGCGGTGACGATCCACGCAAAACGGATCGGAGAGGCTGAAAGCCACTTTCGTCCCGGATTCTTTGGCGATCTTGATGGCCTTGTTGAGCCCCGCGCGCGCTTCCAGCGAATCCCAGAGATAGCCCTCCAGCATCAATACCTTCGCGCGGGCGATGAGCTCCCGGTCGATGTCATAGGAATAGATCTCCGCCGCGACGCCCAGAAAGGTATTCATGGTGCGCTGCGCGTCGGGCGTCACCACGATCAGCGAGCGCGCCGTGCCCAGACCGTCCGTCGCGGGCGGTGTGCCGAACTCCACTCCCGCGCCGCGCAGGTCGTGCGAGAACACGCGCCCGAAAGCATCGTCGCGCACCTTGCCGATGAACCCCGCCGTGCCGCCGAACGAGGCGATACCCGCCAGCGTATTGGCCACCGAGCCGCCGGAGCTTTCCGCGCATGCCCCCATCGCGCGATAGAGCTGCTCCACGCGCGCCTCATCGACCAGCGCCATCGTGCCTTTGTTCAGGCCGAACTTCGTGATGAAGTCTTCCTCGACATAGGTCATCACGTCGACGATGGCATTGCCGATGCCGACGACATCCAGCGTTTTTTCGGTCATGGCGTCCTGTTCCGGGTTTCTAAGATTCTTCGTCCACCCTATCCCCGTCCCCTTCGTCTGTCACCTGTTCCGCAGTAGGAACGGCGTAAACCTCGCTCATCCAGCGATGGAGGTCGACTTTTCGGCAACGGTCGGAACAGAAGGGGGCGTGGGCCACCACCACGGGCCTCTTGCAGATGGGACAGGCCTTGGTCGCCATCAGTGCCCTGCGATAGTGGAGATAGCCGCCACGCAGATGCCCGCACCCAGCGCGATGAGGCTGTATTTCTTCGGCTCGCGTTCGGCCTCGGGCAGCAAGTGAGTCGCGCCGACATAGATCAGCGTTCCGGCGGATATGCCCATCAGCAGCCCGAGCGTCGGATAGGTCACGGGGCTCACGAACGGGTAGGACACCAGCATGCCGATCGGCGTGGAGAGCCCCGCCACCAGAAATGCAACCGCTGCCGCCGGGCCACGGCTGAACCCGCCTTTGATAAGCAGCATATAGGTGACGACCCCCTCGGGAAATTCATGGAAGATCATGCCGACCGAGGCCAGCGCCCCGGTGAAGGTGCTGGCGGTGAAGGTGATGGAATAGATGATCCCGTCGATGAAAGAGTGAAACCCGATACCGAGTGCGGGGATCAGCCCCAGCGCATAGTGGGCATGCCCGTGGGTATTGCACACGTAGGACGAGACGAAGCGGTTGAAGATGAACATGAAGAAATAGCCGCCCAGCAGGTAGAAGGCCGCGTCATGGTTCATTTCCAGCGATTCGGGAACGATATGCAGGAACGACACCGCGATAAGCACCCCGGCGGCGAAGCAGGAGAAATAAGCCGTGCGCTCAGTACACCAGCGGTCGAAGCGATAGACCACCGCGATGCCCGCAGCGGTGACAGTGGCGGCGATGAGGCTTGCGACAAGCGCGTTCCAGAAATGCGGATCCATGGAAAGTGCCTCTGGGTTAAACCGGCGATGCACGGACAACCGGCCCGTGCATCGCTCTTCGAGCTTCGCAGGGCACTGCTTCGGCCTAACGGCCCACACGCGGCTGCGCCACGCGTAGCCCGTAAGGGCGAAGCGTGGTGCCGCTAGCGTGGATCGAACACGCGACCTCGTCATTACCAATGACGCGCTCTACCACTGAGCTATAGCGGCCTAAAGGGCGGCGAACATGCCATAGAACTATGCAAGAGGCAAGTTTTTTGCGGGAGGGGGTAGGCAAGGCCATGATTTCACGATATAAGGTTGCCTTGCCTGGGGCAGAAAAGGGTGAGTTAATGGCCAAATCGGCGGAAAATCAGGGAGCTTCTAAAACGGCGGGCGCAGGTGCGTCCGGGAGGCCGGATGACCGCAAGGCCCGCCTTGAGGCGGCGTTGCGCGCCAACCTGCGGCGGCGCAAGGAAAGCGGAAAACCGGTATTAGGGAATACGGATACACTGTGACCAAGGAGAGCAAGCACCATAAGAAGATCAAGCAGATCCGCTCCAAGATGCACGGGCTCACCGCGCATTATGCCGGAAAGCTGAAAAAGCAGGAAGAAGAGAAAAAGGAATCC
>JADZBT010000064.1 GCA_020851915.1 Alphaproteobacteria bacterium
ATCATATTCAGGATGTAGCGGCATCATGCGTGATTGTATAGCGCAAAACTTGACTTGCGGGACGCATGTCCTATCTTGGCGCTTTCTCGGAGGGAATATTCATGTATCAGGGCGTATTTACCGCACTCATCACGCCGTTCAAGAATGGCAAGGTGGACGAGCGCGCCTATCAGGATCTTATCAACTGGCAGATCGCGGAGGGCATCCACGGCGTGGTCCCCTGCGGCACGACCGGCGAATCGCCGACGCTCTCGCATGAGGAGCATAAACGGCTGGTGGAGCTGTGCGTGGAAGCTGCGAACGGGCGCGTGCCCGTGATGGCCGGAACCGGCTCCAATAACACGGTGGAGGCGATCGACCTCACCCGTCACGCGCAGAAGGCAGGCGCGAACGCCGCGCTGGTGGTGGCGCCCTATTACAATAAGCCGACGCAAGAAGGGCTGTACCAGCACTACAAGGCGCTGCATGATGCCACGGATATTCCCATTTTCATCTATAATATTCCCGGACGCTCGGTCATCGACGTGAAGGACGATACCATCGCGCGCCTCGCGGAGCTGCCGCGTATCGCGGGCCTGAAGGATGCCACCGGCGACCTCGCGCGCATCAGCTCGCTGCGTAAACGCATCGGCGACCGGCTGTGCCTGCTCTCGGGTGAGGATCCCACGGCGCTGGCCTTCAACGCGCAGGGCGGGAAGGGGTGCATCTCGGTCACCTCCAACATCGCGCCGAAGCAATGCGCGGCGATGCATGACGCGTGGTTCGCAGGCAAGCCGCAGGAGGCGCTGCGTATCCATGACAGCCTCATCGCGGTGCATGAGGCGATGTTCTGCGAAACCAATCCCAGCCCGGTGAAATACGCGGCTTCGCTCAAGGGCAAATGCACGAGTGAGGTGCGCCTTCCGCTGGTGCAGCCCGGTGAGGAAAGCAAAAAGCGCATCAAGGCCGCGTTGGAAAAGGCGGGCATTTTATAACCGTCATCCCAGCGAAAGCTGGGATCCAGGAATGTACGCGCCATGCGGCTCTGGATTCCTGCTTTCGCAGGAATGACAAGTGCTGTATAAGCTCCCGCATGGCAAAGAAACCTACCAGACCGGAATTCATTCAGGGGCGGCCCGTATCGGAGAACCGCAAGGCCCGGCATGAGTATTTCGTCGAGGATACCGTCGAGGCGGGCATCATCCTGAAAGGAACCGAGGTGAAGGCGTTGCGCGTGGGACGCGTCAATATTGCCGATTCCTTCGCGGGCGAGCGGGACGGCAAGATGTATGTGTTCAACATGCATATCGGCGAGTGGGAGGGCGGTAATCGCAACAACCACGAACCTCTCCGCGCGCGCGAACTGCTGCTGCACAAGCGCGAGATAAAAAAGCTGCTGGGGCTGGCCAAGGTGCAGGGCTACACGCTGGTTCCGCTCAAGGTGTATTTCAACAAGCGCGGCATCGCCAAGGTGCTGCTGGGGCTCGCCAAGGGCAAGAAGCAGTACGAGAAGCGCGAGAGCATCAAGGAACGCGACTGGAAGCGTGAGCAACAGCGCGTGATGAAGCGCGGGGATTAGGCGCTAATTCCTGAAGATTCACGTATCTCGGATTTCGGCAATCCCTGATCTCCCGGGGTGGGGGTGACGGGAGCAGGCAGGATAGAATCGGGATAGAGATCCTCGATCTGCTCGATCCAGCGTTCCGCATCGGCGCGTATCTTCTGGATCTCGGCATCGACGGCGTTGATGACCGCATGTGCGTTGTCCAGCTTGTCGAACAACGCGTAGAGTATTTTCTCATCCAGATGCTTGTCGTAGTGCATGCCCTGCGGGTTCGCGGTGTCTTTTATCAGGCGCAGATTGTGCAGTCCCCCTTCGAGGCATGCGTTCTCGGAATATACCGCGAACACGAGATCCGCGATCTCGCGGTGATAGCCGGGATCGCAGAGCGTGCTGGAAAGTGTGCCGTCCTCGATCGCCTTGCTGACGTAATAGGCGCCGATCTGGAATCCCACCGAGTTATTATAGAGATCCGCTTCGAGGTCGGCTTCGGAATGCTGCCCACCGTTCCAGTATTCCATACCCTCGTTGGCGTGGCCAAGATACATCGCCAGCCGCATCATCAGTGCCGGGTTGTCCATCAGGATCTTCAGCGTTTTCTCGGAGACTTCAGGGATCGGGTCGGAGGCCTTGTCGTTCTTGGCCTGTATGAGCGCCGCTATCTCCACCACGAGACTCGCGCTGCTGTAGGCGTGGCGGAATGCGTTGTATTCATCGCTGCCTACCTCGTAGGACTCTCCCGTCACGCTATTGACGTAAGGGCCTTGCATATCGAGGGGGATACCGTACCCGCCGGCGAATTGCTTGGCCTGACTCTCCAGCTCTACCCGGTGCTGTAACAGCAGTTTGAACAGTTCCTGAAGGTCGGGAGGGAGGTCGTCAATTTCGATACACTCGCGCAGGGGCGGCGGTGGAGGGCTTGCATCATCCTCTGCTTCGACGGGCGCATCGTTCTCCGGTTTGGTCGGCATGCGCTCTTGCTATCGCTGGGGATTATGCGTTGTCGCGCGGCTTGTTGAGAACCGCGTAGGTATCTTCCAACTGGGCACAGAGGCCGTAGAAGTTTTTCTCTTCCTCGATGGTGGAGAGATCGCCGAAGCCGACGCCGTTCGGGTTGCTGCTGTCGGTGATGAGTTGCAACCCGCTCGGATCCTCGCGGTTATAGGCGGCCAGCACGCGACGCACGAGGTCGCTCTTGTAGGCGTTGTTATGCAGCACGTCCCTGATCCTGCCGGAGCGAACCAGCTCGCGCACGAACGGGATGCCGATCTGGAGCCCTACCGAGGCATTGTGCATGTTGGCATGCTGCTGCGTCTGCGAATTGGGGCATTTCGGCGCGGCCACAGTGTCATCCTTCGCCAGCTCGAAGCATGCTACGATCTCCATGGAGAGCATTCCCCCAGAGAACACGTCATTCCTGCCGGTGGTTCGGGCGATATGCCCGATGGGATCGGGAAGCTCTGCATCCTGCTTGCTCAGGAGGGCCGCGATCTTGGTGAACATCTCCGCCACGCCGTAGGCGCGTTGGAAAGCTGCGTCCCGTGCCAGTCCACGCACTTCTCGCTCGGAAGAATTCAGGTAGCGCTCAATGAAACGGAATGCTTTTTCGATATTGAATGGGGAACGGCGATTCGGCACAGGCAACGGCTCTGCAGAAGAGGCCGTTTTTCTCTCCAGTGAGAACGGAGACTCGTGCGTTAATACCATGTTTTCCCCC
>JADZBT010000065.1 GCA_020851915.1 Alphaproteobacteria bacterium
AATTCAATATCTCCTTCTCACCCGAGCTTGCCTGACTGATAAGATATTCCTTCCCGTCCTTCTCCAGAAGGATCTGGTAGAGCCCGCGCTCCAGCTCCACGGGGTAGGGCATCCAGGAGGTGAATCCCAGATGCGCGATGGCCTTGGTAACGCTGTCCACTTCGGGATCGCTGTTCCACAGCTTCAGATATCCTTCGTGTTTGGATTGCTCCTGAAGCTTGAGTTTTTTCACCGCGAAATAATAGGTCGAAAGCTGCATGAGCGAAGTGGCATCCTGCGAGGTCGCCAGATGAAAATCATGCAGAAGCTGATAATAATTCTGCAACGACAGGCTCACTTGAATATTGTCGCGCGTCATGCTGCGGATGGGGAAGAAGTTGAGCAGCACGGGGCGCAGGTCGACGACCCCCATGTCCTTGGCGAACAGCAGGAACATTTCAAGATAGCTCAGGTATTCCTTGAAGATAAAGGCCGATGTGCCCGGTTCCGGCGCGGGGGAAAAGCTGTCATTCACGATTTTATAGCGCACCACGCGCTCTTTCTCTAACGTCGCAATATCCCATTTTTCTATGAAATTGCAGTTATTTATCGGCCGCCATTTGTAGTTTTCCAACAGCGTGTTGAACGTCTTGAGATGCGATTTTATCACGCGGATATTGGCGATGTCGCGCGCCGTGATCACCATTTCGATCTCGATGGTCGCCGGTAGCTTTTCCTTGCCGATGAACCTGTCGAGCACGGGGGTTTCCTGCTCGCGTATCGCGCTTTTCAATGCCTTATCCAAACCATGGAATGATACCTTGAAGCTATCCAGAAAATAGCGCCGCAGCACAATGGTGATGGCATCGAACAGGTTACTTTTTCCGCCGCCGTTGGGGCCGATCAGCAGGTTGAAATGCGGATCCAGTTTGACATGGATGGGATCGCGGAAGCTTTTCACATTGCTGAGAGAGATGCTGCGGATATGCATGACCTGAACACCTTATGAATGATTATGCGCCAGTATAACTAATTGCTGATGCTGCCGCCAGCCATGCGTGCCTTCCGGGCCTTCATGTACTGGAACAACAGTAGTCCCACCAGCGCCGCCGCAGAGAACGCCGCGCCGGTAAAGAACGTCGCCGACGAGCCATAGTGATCCCATATATAGCCCGCCAGCACGCTGGCGATCAGCATGACGATGCCGGTAATGAAGCTGTAGACCCCGTACGCCGTACCCCTCCAGTGCGGCGGCGTGGTATCGGTCACCATGGCAGCGAGCACGCCCTGCGTGAACGCCATGTGCAGACCCCACAGCACGGCGCCCAGCGCCAGCATCCAGAGGTTGTCGGAACAGCCGATGACCACATCCGCCACGATGAGGAAACCCATGCCAAAACAGACCATCCGGGTACGGCCGATATGGGCGCGATCCGACAATGCGCCGATAGGATAAGCAATGAACGCATACGCGATGTTCATCACGATCATCACCCCCGGAACCAGCGCGAGGGGCAACCCTGCTTCCTGCGCCTCAAGCACCAGAAACGCCTCGCTGAAACGCGCCAGCGTCAGAACCGCCGCGATGGCAACCAGCTCCCAATAGGCTGCACCGAAGCGCGGGATCTTTTTCCAGCGCATGGGGGTCTGGATCTTCTCCACAGGCTCCGGACGGTCTGGCTCGCTCACGTAGAACACGAGGATGAACACCGCAATGAGCGCAGGGATCACCGCGATCCACATTACTTTCCGCATATCGCCCAGAAACACGAACATGAATATGATGGCCAGCAGCGGCCCGATGATGGCGCCCACGGTATCGAGCGCCTGGCGCAGGCCGAAGCAGGCGCCGCGAATATCGGGGGGTGCGATCTCGCTGATGAGTGCATCGCGCGGCGCGCCGCGAATGCCCTTGCCGATGCGGTCGATGAAGCGCGCGGAGAACACCATGCCGATGGTTTCGGCGAGCGGGAAGAAGGGCTTGGTGACGGCCGCGATGCCATAGCCCACCAGCGTGATGATCTTGCGCTTGCCGAGATAGTCGCTGAGCGCGCCGGAAAACACCTTGATGATGTAGGGTGTCGCCTCCGCGATGCCCTCGATGATGCCCACGGCCACCACGCTGGTTCCCATCACGGTGACCATGAATACGGGCAGCAGGCTGTGCACCAGCTCCGAGGACACGTCCATGAACAGGCTGACGAACCCCAGCGCCCAGATGCTTTTCGGGATTCGTTTCAGCGCGCTGCCATTCTGCATATGTGGTTGCTCTTATTCGTTTTCAGGGATGATTATTTCCGCGCACCTAGAGCAGCGCGGGCTTTTTCCAGATCTTCCGGCGTATCGACGCCGAGCGGCACGGTATCTACCACCGCCACGTCGATACGCATGCCGTTCTCAAGCGCGCGGAGTTGTTCCAGCTTTTCGCGTTTTTCCAGCATGCCGGGCGGCAGCATCACGAAACGCTCCAGCGCCGTGCGGCGATAGGCATAAAGCCCGATATGGTGATAGAGCGGGCCATCGCCATAGGGTGCGGTAGCACGGGTGAAATAGAGCGCGCGGGAGTCCTGCCCCAGCACCGCCTTCACCACATTGGGATTGGTGCGCTCCTGCGGGTCTTTTATCTCACAGGCAAGCGTGGCAATGTCCACCTGTGGATTTTCCAGCACCGCGACCGCTGCCTTGATGAGCGCCGGATCGAGCGTCGGCAGGTCGCCCTGCACATTCACCACCACATCATACACGCCGTTTGGGTCGATTTTCTGCAGCGCCTCCCAGATGCGATCAGAACCGGAAGGATGATCCGGATCCGTGAGCACGGCCTTCCCGCCTGCCTTTTCCACGGCATCGGCTATTTCTTTTTCTGCGGCAGCGATCACGACCGACCCCAACGCCGCTTCTTGCGCGCGTTTCATCACCTGTGCGATCATGGGCAGACCGCCAATATCGGCCAGCGGCTTGCCGGGGAGCCGGGTGGATGCCATTCGTGCGGGGATAAGGATAATGGGATGCAACAGGGTCATGCCGCCATTGATACGGATTTTCATAAGTTTTGCAAAAAAAGCTTTATGGCTGGGGGCTTTGGCGGTATGTATGTGCCGATTCCGTACCACAACAACCACAATGCCAGAGGATCGAACGATGTCCGGGTTTGAATTCAACAAGATCGCAGGCGCCGTATTGCTTTCCGGCATCATTGCCATCGTCATCGGCAAGACGGCCGACGTGCTCTACCACCCCGAAACCGAGATTGCTACACGCGGCTTCAGCATCGAAGGCGCGGTCATTGCCGATGCACAAGCCGGTGGCGGAGCGGCTGCGGATGCCGCACCGGTGGACGTCGCCGCACTGATGGCGGCGGGCGATGCCGCCGCAGGCGAGAAAGTCGCGAAAAAATGCGCGGCGTGCCACACCTTTGACGCGGGTGGCCCGAATCGCGTTGGCCCGAACCTGCATGGCATCGTTGGCCACAAGCAGGGCGGCGTCGCCGGATTCACCTACTCCCCGGCGATTTCCGGTCTTGGTGGAAACTGGACGGAAGAAGAGCTGTTCAAGTTCCTCGAAAGCCCCAAGACCTATGCACCGGGCACGAAGATGACCTTCGCCGGCATCAAAAACCCCAAAGAGCGCGCGGATCTCGTCACCTACCTCAAATCGCTGAAATAGCTTCGCGATAATGCGCCGCATGCCACATATCAGGGCCGCCATATTCGTGGCGGCCCTTTGCATTCTGGGTGGTCCCTCCCCTGCTCCCGCCGCCCCGTCGCATGGGCTCGCCATGTTTGGAGAACTGAAGCATGGGCCGGACTTTGACCATTTCGACTATGTGAACCCGGACGCCCCCAAAGGCGGCACGCTGAAGCTCGCCACCATCGGCACGTTCGACAGCCTCAACCCCTTCATCCTCAAGGGCATCGCGGCGGGCGGTTCCAACATGATCTTCGAGACGCTGCTTGAAAAATCCGCCGATGAACCCTACGCCGCCTACGGCCTGCTGGCCAAGAGCGTGGACATCGCGCCCGACCGCTCCTGGGTGGAGTTCACGCTGCACCCGGAGGCGCGCTGGCATGACGGCCAGCCCATCACCGCCGACGACGTGGTGTTCTCCTTCAACATCCTGCGCGATAAGGGCCATCCCTTCTATCAGGGCTATTA
>JADZBT010000066.1 GCA_020851915.1 Alphaproteobacteria bacterium
AGCGACACGGCCCTAATCAGCGCCAGACGCGCAACGGTCAGCGGCAGATTATCCTGAACTATGAAGCGAATATCAACATTCTCTTTGCCGAGATTCCACAGCGCATGGAATTCCGCCGCAAGCTCTTGCAGATAGAACGCAAGGCGATGCGGCTCATGCGCCTGCGCGGCGGATTCTATTGTGCGCGGCCAGGTGGCCAGACGGCGGATCAGAGCCAGTTCCGCAGGATGCGAGAGTAATGTGAGCTGTTCCGTGGTAAGCTGCCCCAGTGCCTTCACCGCATCGGGCATTTCGGCTGTTGTATTGCGTAACACCGAGCGCGTGCGCGCATGGGCGTACTGCACATAGAATACCGGATTATCTTTGGATTGTTCGGTGACCTTCTTGAGATCGAATTCGAGCGGTGCATCGTTCTTGCGCGTGAGCATGATGAAACGCACCACGCCTTTGCCGACCTCATCCACCACCTCGCGCAATGTCACGAAAGTTCCCGCACGCTTGGACATCTTCACCGGAACGCCGTCCTCCATCAGGTTGACCATCTGGCAGAGCTTCACGTCCAGTTCTGCCTTGCCGCCGGTGAGTGCGTTGACAGCAGCCTGCATGCGTTTCACATAGCCGCCGTGATCAGCGCCCCAGACATTCACCAGCACGGTATGCCCGCGCAGGTATTTGTCGTAATGATAGGCGATGTCCGGTGCGAAATAGGTCCAGCTCCCGTCAGATTTCCGGAGAGGCCGGTCGATGTCGTCGCCGAATTCGCTGGATTTGAACAGCATCTGCGGGCGGGATTCCCAGTCCTCGGGCTTTTTTCCTTTAGGCGGCTCCAGTACGCCGGTATAGACCAACCCTTTGCCAGACAAGACGTTGATCGCTTCTTCGATCTTGCCGGATTGCACAATGCTGCGCTCCGAAGCGAACACATCGTGGTAGATGCCTAACGCAGCGAGGTCGTCCTTTATCATTACCAACATGGCTTCGATGGCGAAGTCGCGGCAAACCGAGAGCCATTCCGACTCCGGGCGGTCGAGGTAAAGGCGGCCATATTTCTGCGCCAGACCTTCACCGACGCTCTTCAGGTATTCTCCCGGATACAACCCTTCCGGTATCGCGCCAATGTTCTCGCCTAATGCCTCCCGGTAGCGCATGAAAGCGGAACGGCCCAGTACATCGACCTGTGCGCCAGCGTCGTTGATATAGTACTCGCGGGTGACGTCATATCCCGCCTTGATGAGCAATAACGCCAGCGCATCGCCGAATACCGCACCGCGCGCGTGTCCTACGTGCATCGGGCCGGTCGGGTTTGCGGAAACATATTCCACATTTACCTGGATGCCAGCGCCTACATCAGAATTTCCGTAACCGATACCCTCATCAAAAATATCCGTGATGGTACGCAGCCAGAAATCATTGCTGAAGCGAAGATTGATGAATCCCGGCCCGGCAATGGATGCCGCCTTTACTTCCGGTAGTGCCGCCAGACGAGGTACGAGTAAATCTGCGATCGCGCGCGGATTCATTTGTGCGGGTTTCGCCAGTACCATTGCTGCGTTGGTGGCCATATCGCCATGTGAAGCGTCGCGCGGAGGATCGACGCTGATGGCATGCAGCGGGAGATTCTCGCCTTTTATTGCTCCTTCGGAGGCAAGCGCCTCTACTTGCGCGATCACATGATTGCGTATGTGCTTGAAGAGATCCATGTCAAGTCCGTGTGCGTAAATCGTATAGGCGGGAATGCTCATCCAGTGCAAAACGATCGGTCATGCCGGCAATATAATCGGCTACAACTTCTGCCGCGCGCGAGGAACCGGGGGCATCGATCTTCTCTTGCCACTCTTTCGGTAGGCAGTTTGGCTCGTTATGCAATAGGTCGAACAACTCGCGTACCAAGCGGCGCGCCTTGCTGGTCATGCGGTTAACGCGATAATGACGATACATGTGCTCGTAGAGAAATGCTTTCAGCACGCGATTGTGTTCGCACATCTTATCCGAGAAGCCGATGAGCGGTATCCCCAACGCGCGCACATCATCCGCGCTTTTCACTCGTGCGCTCTTGATACGCCGCGTGCTTTCATCCACCAGATCCACCACCATATCGTGGATGATGCTGCGAATGGCCTCATGGATCAGCCGCCCCTTGTCGATGTCAGGATACTGCTTACGCACTTTCTGGAACGCCCGGCCCACCATGGGCACGGCGATGAGATCTTCAATGCTGAACAAGCCGGCGCGAAGTCCGTCGTCTATGTCATGGTTGTTATAGGCGATATCATCGGCGAGGCTAGCGATCTGTGCTTCCACTCCGGGGTAGCTGGTGAGATGCAGGTCATGCCGTTTATTGTATTCGCGGATAGCACGCGGCAGCGGGTTCTTATTCTTACCCTTAGCCAGCAGCGGGCCATTATGCTTGGCGATGCCTTCCAGCGTTTCCCAGCAGAGATTCAGGCCATCAAATGCAGCATAACGCTGCTCCAGCATGGTAAGAATTCTCAATGTCTGGGCGTTGTGGTCGAAGCCACCGAAGGCCTGCATGGCCTCATCCAATGCCTCTTCTCCCGCATGGCCGAAAGGCGTATGGCCAAGGTCGTGGGAAAGTGCGAATGCCTCGCCAAGATCTTCGTCTACACGTAGCTGGCGGCAGATGCCGCGCGTGAGTTGCGATACTTCCAGACTGTGTGTGAGGCGGGTGCGGTAATGGTCACCCTCGTGATTGACGAACACCTGCGTTTTATATTCCAGTCGACGGAATGCCACAGAGTGGATGATCCGGTCGCGATCACGCTGAAAAGGCGAACGATTTGGCGATTCCTTTTCTTTATGCAGGCGGCCACGGCTTTTGCGGGCATCGCAGGCATAAGGCGCTAGTTGATAGGCGTGGGATGGCTGTGCTACACTCATGCAAGCATACATACAATCGCTGAAAAGCGATAGCAAGCCGTAAGGCATAGGAAAACACAATGGAAACCACTTCTTTTACGATCTCGGAAAGTGCGGCGAAGCGCATCGCCAAGGTGTTGGCGGAGGAAAAGAATCCGGCTGCAAAGCTGCGGGTGTCGGTGCTGGGCGGTGGTTGTTCTGGTTTCCAGTATAATCTGGATGTCGACGATAAGGTAGAAGAGGGGGACATCGTCATTCGTCAGGGCGATGCGGTCGTCACCATTGACCCGGTTTCTATGGATTTGCTCAAAGGGTCGACGCTGAATTTTGAATCCAGCATGGCGGGCGCGAGCTTCAAGATAACCAACCCCAATGCTACGGCGTCCTGTGGCTGCGGCAACTCGTTCGCGGTGTAGATAGGTATCAATTCCCAGCATCCCGGTGCAGGCCGGGATCTCATGCATCAGCAATCACAGGCGGCAAGATAAGATACCGGCCTTCGCCGGCATGGCATTCATGAAGACGCGGCTTAGGCTTTCTTATTCAGGCGCTCGCGCAGTTCCTTACCCGTGCGGAAATAGGGTGTGAAACGCTTGCCAATGAATACTTCCTCGCCGGTCTTGGGATTGCGGGCACGACGGGCGCGGCGCTCGCGTACGGAAAATGCGCCAAACCCGCGAAGCTCCACACGGCGACCGGTAGAGAGGGCTCCCGTGATCTCATCGAATACGGTATTCACCAGCTTTTCAATATCGCGCAGATAGAGATGCGGATGCAATTTAGCCAGTTTTTGGATGAGCTCGGATTTGGTCATCGGTTCCTCGAAGAATTCGTAATTTTTTACAATGCCTTAGGCTGCCAAATCGCGGCCAGCCCGTCAAGCCCAAAGATGCGGTCGCTCAAAGAATTTTTGCTCAGCCCCTCTAAAAGCTCCTGCCAATCCTTCTCCGGCTTGACCTTCACGTCACGTACATCGAGTTCCGGGCTGAGTTTTTTCTCCGCGCTGAGCCATGCGAGGGCGTCACTTTCCCCGCCGATAGCGTCAATAAGTTTCAGATCGAGTGCCTGACGTCCGGTATAAATACGACCGTCCGCGATGCGGATGACATCCTTCCGGTCCAACTTGCGGTTGTCCGTTACCACGTCGACGAAATAATTGTAGAAGTCCGTGATGACATCCATGATAGCACTCTGCGCTGCCGGTGTAAGCTTCTCGAACGGGGAGGGGCTCGCCTTGAGCGGCGCCGATTTGAAAGTCAGCGGTTTGATGCCGATCTTCTCGGCGAGGTCGGTCACTTCCGCCGTTTCGATGATGACGCCGATGGAGCCCGTGAGCGTGCCATTCTGCGCTACGATGTGGTCCGCGCCCATGGCTGCCATGTAAGCCGCCGACGTGGCCAGCGTACGCATGACGACCACGACCGGCTTATGTTCGCGTATGGCGCGAAGGGAAGTGTAGAGCTGTTCTCCGCCTGAGGCAGTGCCGCCAGGGCTGTCGATACGGATGAGCACGGCCTTGACAGAATCATCCTGCGCCAGTTCATCCAGAAGATCATCACGTTTTGGATCGTCGGCGATGATACCGGTGACGCTGTAGCGCGCAATATAATCCCGTTGCGGGATAAGCTGCCCACCATCGCTCAGCACAGCGAGAGCAAGCAGGGTAAGCAGGGCGATGCCGATGAAGCGCCAGCGGTTAAGCTGACGCTTCATCTGTATGCGATCCAGCAGAATATCTGCGTGTTGCGGCATCGTGGTTCCCCTATACCGCTACTACTCCTGCGCGTCGTCTGCTTTCTTCTTAGAAGATTTCTTTGCAGCAGGCTTTTCTTCGTCGTCAGCCGCTTTGGCCTTCTTCGGAGCCGCCTTGGCTTTCTTCGGAGCGTCGCCTTCGGCAGCTTCGGCCTTACCAGCCTTTGCTGCTTTAGCCTGACTCAGAGCTGCGCCCAGAATATCGCCGAGCGATGCACCGCTATCGGTTGAGCCGTATTCCTTAATGGCACGATTCTCTTCCTCGATCTCCAGTGCTTTGATGGAGAGCAGCAGGCTGTTTGCCTTTTTGCCTTTGCCCTGCACCTTGGCATCGATGCGATCGCCCACCGCGAAACGGTCGGGGCGCTGCTCGGCACGGTCGCGCGACAGGTCAGAACGCTTGATAAAGCCGGTGACGCCGCCTTCGATCTCCACGCCGATGCCATCATCCTGAACTTCTTTGACCGTGCAGGTAACGACCTTGCCCTTGCCGAAGTCCTTGGAAGAATCTTCCGGCGCTTTGCTGAGCTGCTTCACGCCGAGGCTGATGCGCTCCTTTTCGACATCAAGTCCAAGAATGACGGCCTTAATGACGTCGCCTTTCTTGTAATTTTTGATGGCCACTTCGCCAGCTTCCGACCAGCTGAGATCGGAGCTGTGGATGAGTCCGTCGATCTCGCTGTTGAGACCAAGGAACAAGCCGAAATCGGTGACATTGCGTACTTCGCCTTCAACGACTTCGCCGGCCTTGTGCTCGTCAGCGTATTTTTTCCACGGATTATCCTGGCACTGTTTGATGCCGAGGCTGATACGATGCTTCTCGGGATCGATGCCCAGCACCATGACTTCCACCTCTTCGCTGGTGGAAACGATCTTGCCGGGATGGATGTTCTTCTTCGTCCAGCTCATTTCGGATACGTGCACCAGGCCTTCAATGCCCGGTTCCAGCTCTACGAACGCGCCGTAATCAGTGATGTTGGTGACTTTGCCTTTCAGGCGTGCGCCGATCGGGAAGCGCGACTCGATATTCTGCCACGGATTGGCTTCGAGCTGCTTCATGCCGAGCGATACGCGCTTGGTTTCCGGGTTGTACTTGGTGACCACAACTTTGATGGTCTCACCGAGCTTGAGCACTTCGCTCGGGTGACCGATACGACGCCACGAAATATCCGTGACGTGCAGCAGACCGTCCACGCCGCCCAAGTCGATGAAGGCGCCGTAATCGGTGATGTTCTTTACGATACCGTCGATCTGCTGGCCTTCGCGGATGCCGGCGAGGATCTCGTTGCGGCTTTCCATGCGCGACTCTTCGAGGATCGCGCGGCGCGATACTACGATGTTGCTGCGCTTGCGATCCATCTTGAGGATCGCGAAGGGCTGCGCGATACCGATCAGCGGATCGACGTCGCGCACGGGGCGTACGTCCACCTGACTGCCCGGAAGGAACGCGATAGCGCCCTGCAGGTCGACGATGAATCCGCCTTTGACCTTGCCGAAGATGACGCCTTCCACATGTTCATTCTTCTTGTGCTTCTCTTCGAGCACGCTCCATGCCTTCTCGCGGAGTGCCTTCTCACGGCTCAGAACCGCTTCGCCGCTGTTATTTTCGTAGCGGTCTACATATACTTCCACTTCGTCGCCCACCTTCAATTCGGAGGCATCGGCGCCGAATTCGCGAAGGGCAATACGGCCTTCGGACTTCAATCCTACATCCACGATTGCAAAATCATTCTCGATAACAACGATCACGCCCTTCTGAACCGAACCTTCGCGTCCTTCGCCGGAGCGGATGGACTCTTCGAACATTGCGGCAAAGTCTTCGTTGGTGGAGAGGCTGGTAGTGTCTTGCAGTTGTGCAGCGGATGTAGCGTTCATATATATGGTTTCCAAATATCCGTGCTAACGGCACGGTGCGTGTTTATGTTTAACAAAAAGCGAAAGAACAATGGCATACACCGCCCTCCCGCAACCTAAGGGGGTGCATATCTATAGCGAAACGCGTCAAAAATCAAGCATTACTATGTAGTTATGCCCACACGAAGCAAGGAATTGTGGTTGCGATGCTCCGGCTAGGCAGCCTTTGTGGCCTCGATGATGCCCAGCACCTTCTCGAATACGGCCTGCGCGCTCAGATTGGTGGTATCGATATGGATAGCGTCCGGTGCAGGTTTCAGGGGGGCGAATTTGCGCTTGCTGTCGCGTTCATCGCGCTCCTGTAGGTCGGTCAGTACGGATTCATGCACCACGGTGATACCTTGACCCTCCAGCTCGCGGTGACGCCGATCTGCCCGCGCATCCAGATCGGCGGTGATGTATAGTTTGAGATCTGCATCCGGGCAGACGACCGTGCCTATATCGCGTCCGTCCAGTACCGCCCCTCCAGGACGCTTGGCGAATTCGCGCTGGAAATCGAGCAGTATCGCGCGTACTTCCGGTATCGCGGATACGATGGAAGCGGCTTCACCCACTCGCTCTTGCCGCAGGCGCGGATTGCTCAGATCTTCGTCATCAATGGCGCATGCGGCCTCAATGGCTGCTTTCTTGTCGTTCGGGTCTTTGTCGGCATAGACCAGGCGCAATCCCACTGCACGATAGAGGCTACCGGTATCGAGATACGACAGATCGAAATGCTCGGCCAGACGGCGGGCAAGCGTGCCTTTGCCCGATGCGGCCGGGCCGTCAATGGCTATGACCATAGGTGCGCGTGAAGCCGGAGCGGAGGCAATCGCGGTTGATCTGCCCGTGCGGGCAGGGGCGAGCGACGTGATGTTTGCGCCCAGCCGGTTCATAATGCTGATGAATTCGGGGAAGCTGGTGGCGATGGCGCTGCCGTCATCGACGCGCACCGTTTCTTTGCTGGCCATGCCAAGCACGAGGAACGACATAGCGATCCGGTGGTCGAGATGGGTCTTCACCACTCCACCACCCTGCGGTTTTCCTTTGCAGCCGGTGACGGTCAGCGAGTCGTCGCCCATCTCCGCCGAGATGCCATTGGCAATAAGCCCATCGGCGATGGCAGCGAGGCGATTGCTCTCCTTCACCTTGAGTTCCTTCAGCCCGCGCATGGTGGTGACGCCCTTGGCGCATGCGGCGGCGACCGAGAGTATCGGGTATTCGTCGATCATCGACGGTGCGCGTTCGGCGGGAACGTCTACGCCTTTTAATTTACTGGAACGCACGACCAGATCGGCGACAGGCTCTCCGGCGTTCTCGCGCTCATTTTCCAGCCACATATCCGCGCCCATCTCGCGCAGCGTATCGTACAGTCCCGTGCGTAGCGGGTTCATGCATACGTTGCGGAGAATGACCTTGGAATCCGGCGTGATGAGTGCCGCCACCGCAAGGAATGCCGCAGAGGAGGGATCGCCCGGCACATGGATCTCGATATGCGGGTGATGCACTTCCGGTTGCCCGGTGAGGGTGAGCACCCGTGCGCCCTTGTCACCGTCTTCCACGCGCAGCGGAATACCGTAATGTGCAAACATACGTTCGGTATGATCGCGGGAGCGTTCCGGTTCGGTGATGGTGGTTTCGCCCGGCGTATTGAGCCCCGCCAGCAGGATGGCGGTTTTTACCTGAGCGGAAGCGACGGGCAGGGTATAGCGTATCGGCATCGGCATATCTGCACCGATAACGGCCAGCGGCAGATAATCATTGCGGCGGGCGACGAACCGCGCGCCCATTTCTTCCAGCGGCCCCATCACCCGGCGCATCGGGCGGCCGCGCAGGCTGCCGTCGCCGGTGAAGAAAGTTGTGAAAGGATGTGTGGCCACTAGCCCCATCATCAGCCGTACGCCCGTGCCGGAATTACCCATGTCGAGCACGCCGTTGGGTTCGCTGAATCCACCGGTTCCCACGCCCTGCACTCGCCATTCACCGCTCGCTTCGCGTGTGATCGATGTACCCAATGCGCGGAGAGCGGCGGCTGTGCCCAGCACGTCCTCGCCCTCTAGTAAGCCGTGGATCACCGTCTGGCCGACATTCTGCGATCCCAGTATCAGGGCGCGGTGCGAAATGGATTTATCTCCCGGAACGCTGACCTCTCCGCGCAATGACGTGACGGCTCCAGACAGCAGAGGTTCTGGGGTTAGAGGATGTGGCATAGAGTGTGCTGGGCCTATTGACAAAGGGTGGTGGAACACATATCGTCGCTGAATATAGCGCACATCCAGAATAAATAAAGCATTACTAGATGCGGGAGGAGCACGGATGGCATCGACCAAAATGGGAAGCAAGCATGCCTGCCCGAAATGCAAGGCGAAGTTCTACGACCTTGGCCGCTCCCCGTTGGCATGCCCGAAATGTGACACGGTCATAGAGGCTGCGGAGCAGGGCGGGAAGGCGAAGAAAACCGAGGTCTGGACGCCTCCGGTCATGCGTAATGCCATTCACACGAAAAGGGCGCTGACCGCCGCATCCTTGATGGATCGCGATGATCTTGAATTTGTCGCCGCAGACGCCCGCAGCATTCCGGAAGTGGATGATGAGGCAGAAGACGCGGAAGTCGGCCATCTCAAGGACGTCGAGGAACTCAGTGAACAG
>JADZBT010000067.1 GCA_020851915.1 Alphaproteobacteria bacterium
GTGTTGCCGCAGGTGCGCGGCGTGCCGGTGGTGACGCTTTCAGCATTGCACCGCAAGGAGCTGTCGTCGCCCATCCGCGCGGCATTCAAGGCATACGACCTGTGGAATGTGCGTATCACGACGGCGAAGCTCAATGACTGGCTGCATCAGGCTGTCCAGCATCACCCGCTCCCGGTTCACGGGATGCAGCGCCTGCGCGTGCGCTATATGACGCAGGTGAAGACGCGCCCGCCAACCTTCGCGCTGTTCACCAGCAAGCCGGAGATGCTGCCGGAGTCCTATATCCGCTACCTCATCAACGGTATTCGCGAGCGTTTTGATCTGCCGGGCGTTCCGGTGCGTATCCTGTTACGCAAGACCAAGAACCCCTACGGTGAGGAGGGTACACGTGGCGGAAGCGAGGATGTCGACAAACGTAAGAAGAAAGTGCATCCTGCGAAAAAAGCGGCGCTGAAAAAAGAGAAAAAAGACAAAAAGAACGAGAAGCACGGCATTGTGCGTGGCGGCAAGAAGAAAACCGGTAAGCCGAGGGTCAACCACAAGAAAGGCAAACGCCCGTGACCGCTCCGGAATCCGCCATCTCGTTGCAGGATCTCCGTAAGACCTACACGGGCGGAAAGAAATCCAAGCCCAAGGAAGCCCTGAAAGGGATCGATCTCGAAGTGCCGCGTGGCGCGTTCTTCGGGCTGCTGGGGCCCAACGGTGCGGGGAAGTCCACGCTTATCAACATCCTTGCCGGACTCACGCGCAAGACCAGCGGCCATGCGTCCATTTTTGGGCACGACATTGATACTGCCACGCGGCAGGCGCGGCTCTCCATCGGCGTCGTGCCGCAGGAATTGATCGTCGACACCTTCTTCACCGTGCGCGAGGCGCTCGACATCCATGCCGGTTATTACGGCGTGCCGAAGCACAAGCGCCGCACGCAGGAGATCATCGACGCGCTGGGCCTTTCCGAGCAAGCCGACATCGGCGCGCGTCGGCTGTCGGGTGGCATGCGCCGCCGCCTGCTCAGCGGCAAGGCGCTGGTGCATAACCCGCCGGTGCTGATACTTGACGAGCCGACCGCAGGCGTCGATGTGGAGCTACGCACGCATCTCTGGAATTACGTGCGCGAGCTCAATGCCAGCGGCACGACGGTGCTGCTCACCACCCACTACCTTGAAGAGGCTCAGGAGCTCTGTGACCGCATCGCCATCATCAATCGCGGGCAGGTGGTGGCCTGCGACCGCAAATCCGTGCTGATGCGAAGGCTGGATCATAAGCGCATCACCCTCAAGCTGGAATCCCCGGTGACGGAGATACCGCAGGAGCTTTCCGGATTTGATGGGACCTGCGTGAATGAGGAGGGGCATCTCATCGTGCAGTACAAGGCCAGCGAGGCCAATGTCAGCGCGATATTTGAGCGTGCCCGCGCGGCGGGGCTTTCCATCCGCGATGTTGCGACCGAAGAGGCCGACCTCGAAGACGTTTTTCGTACCCTCACTCGGTGAGTAAAAATCATTGTACTTTTCGGCAGATAGCCTATGAATAGGCTCGTTTTCGCCGCATTGCGGACCCGTAGCTCAGCTGGATAGAGCGTTGCCCTCCGAAGGCAAAGGTCGTAGGTTCGACTCCTATCGGGTCCGCCATATTTATATGCGCCTTGCCGCCCGCCAACCCAAGGCGCGGGCTTCGGTTCAAAGCTTCGCTTTTCACCTCCGCCATTCCCGGTGTTTACGCTGCCCGGACCCTGCTCAGGAAGTTGTCCACCTGCGTATTCAGGCTTTCCGCCTGCTGCGACAGTTCCTTCGAAGCCATGAGCATCTGCTCGGACGCGGATCCGGCATGGGAGGATGAGGCGCGGACTTCCTGCAGGTTATCCGAGATCGTCTGCGTGCCGGCTGCTGCCGTTTGCATGCTCTTTGCGATCTCATTGGTCACGGCGGATTGTTCCTCCACTGCAGAGGCTACGCTGGATGTCGCTTCAGAAATCGATCCCACCGACACGCCGATGTCGCCCAGCGCAGAAATGATCGCCTGAGAGGCCCCGCGTATCTCTTCCACCACCACTTGCACATCAGAAACGGTCTTGTCTGCCTGAGTGGCCAAGTTTTTGACCTCACTGGCAACGACGGCAAAGCCCTTCCCGGCTTCTCCCGCGCGTGCGGATTCGATCGTGGCATTGAGCGCAAGCAGGTTGATCTGCCCGGCGATGGTGGCGATCATCTCCATTGCTGCCACCACCTTGTCCGTGGCATTGGTCAGGGCATTCGCCGCGACATCTGCATTCTGGGTCTTTTCCTTGGATTGGGAAACCAGCTGGGTAGATTTCTGCAACTGGCTGGATATTTCCCTTACTGAAGCGGAAAGCTCCTCCGCAGCTGCTGCGACGGTTTGCACGTTTGCCGTGGTATTCACTGCCGCATGGCTGGCATCGCCGGTTTTCTGCGAGCTTTCCATTACGGTGACCACCATGCTGCTGGCGGTCTGGGAAAGCTCGGTGGCGGCGGCGGCAACCAGATTCACAATGCTCTTCACGCTTTGTTCAAAATCATTGGCCAGCTTCTCCTGCATGATTTTCTTCTCGCCATCGAGCTCTTTTTTCTCCAGTTCGCCGTAGGCCAGTTTCGCCTGCAGGGCTTTCACTGTGGTCAGGATGCCTTGCAGCTCGTCATTGCCCACGACAATATCGGTAGAGAGATTGCCGCCCGCGATCGAGCCCAGCCGCGAATCGAGGTAGGAGATCCTGCGATTAAGGATTTTCTGGACGGATTTGCTGGCGATGATGGCGACGATGATGCCGAGTAGCACGATGCTGGCATTGATCGCAAGCGCAGTCCAGTGATCGCGCTGTGCCTTTTCATAGGTCGCCTGCGCGTTGCTTGCCTGCAAGGCAACCAATTCCGCGTTGACGGCCATCGCTACTCCAAAAAGTTCGGTAACAGTGGGCATCAGCCCCAATAATTCGGCGGTATTACCCGCTTTGGCAAGCGCCACGCCAGGCTTCAACCCCTCCGTGACGAAAGTCTTTCGTGCCGCTGCGTAGCGATCCGCCAAGGCTCTCTCCTCCGAGGAGAGGGAGGACGCCATGTAGGTATCCCACTCTTTGGAGATCGCAGCGGCATTACTTTCGATCTCTGCCACAAGAGAAGGAGTGTCCTTCGTCTGTCCGCCGGAAATCATGCTGAGATTAAGCACGTTTTGATACATCCGGCGGCTGATCTCTGCCAGTTGCCCGGCTGGAATGACACGTTCTTCGTAGGTCACGCGCAGCGATTCGGTGAGTTCTTGTTCTGCATAATAACTGATGCCGCCATTGATCA
>JADZBT010000068.1 GCA_020851915.1 Alphaproteobacteria bacterium
CGCTATCACCGAGCGTTTTCTTCTCCAGCACGGCTGCGATCTCCGCAGTCTTGGCCTTCAGCTCATCGCGCGCTTCCTGCTCCGAATGCGGAACGACGGCTTCGTAATGCTGTACGCGCTCTTCGGCTGCCACAACCGGCACAGTCTGCATGAGTACAACGCCAGCAATGGTCGCCAGAATCAATGTTTTCATGGCCTTTTCCTTTCCCACTATTGTTGCGACTAATTATTAATTGCCAATCCTCTATCACGCAGGAATGGAGATGGCAAGCACATTCAGGGACGATAATCCGTGTGATTTTTTGCCGGAACCGCGATACAGTCCCGAACATGATGTTGATGATGTTAAAATTTTCCGTTGCGGCGATGGTGATCGCCTTCACCTCCTGGCTTGCCGGAAAGCGGCCAGAGCTGGCGGGATTCATCGTGGCGTTGCCGCTGACCACCCTGCTCGCACTGCTGTTCTCCTACACGGAATATAAAGACTCCGCGACGAGCGTTGCTTTCGCGAAAAGCATCCTCGCCGGAGTGCCCATATCGCTGCTGTTCTTCGTGCCGTTCCTGCTGGCGGAGCGCCTGCACCTATCGTTCTGGCACTGTTATGTGGGAGGCATCGTGCTGCTGATTGCAGGATATTTCCTCCACCGCCAGATCGTGCAGTGGTTATAGAATGCTCTCGACAGATCAGGCCCCTCATCCCCCGCCTTCTCCCTATGGGAGAAGGGGCCTCTTCCTCCCTCTCCCATAGGGAGAGGGTCGGGGTGAGGGGCCTGATTATGCCGTAGTCCGCTTACGCTGCGGGCGCAGCGCGGCGGGCCTGATTGCTTCCGTTGTTATTGGAGCCACGGCGCTTGAAGCGGAATGGTTTGCCGCCGTTACGGTTCTCACCGTTGCCGCCGCCACGGCGCTCGCCGTTACCGGCGCTACGGCCTTCGCCGTTGCCAGCGTTGCCTTCGTTACGCTTGTTGCGATGCCATGGGCGCTTGTTGCCCCCCCCCGGCTTGCCGGAGCGCGGACGCTGTCCGCCGCCGCCATTGCCACCGCCATGGTGGCCGCCTTCCGGCGCTGCACCCGGATTCATCAGGCGGGTGATCGCACGCCACTTGATGCCGTCCGCAGGCGTGATGAGGCACACGGCAGAGCCTTCGGCGCCTGCGCGGGCCGTACGGCCAATGCGGTGAATGTAATCTTCCGGGCACTGCGGCAGGTCGTAGTTGATGACGTGCTCGATGTGCGGAATGTCCAGACCGCGCGCGGCGATGTCGGTCGCCACCATGATGCGATGCTCGCGGTTACGGAACGCGCTGATCACGCGGTCGCGCTTGCTCTGGCGCAGATCGCCATGAATGGCATCGGCGCTGTGCTTCTGGCGATTCAGCTTGGAAGCCAGACGATCCGCACCATGTTTCGTTTTCACGAAGATGATGATGGAGCCTTGGCGCGCATCGAGCTGCGCCAGCAATTTGTCGTACTTCTCGGCATCCGTGGTATGGATGATCTCCTGCGAGATCTTCGCGATCGGCGTGGTCGTCGAACCCACCGAGATACGCACCGGATTGTTCAGGTACTTATGCGACAGCTTCACGATGTCCGCCGGCAGCGTGGCCGAGAACATCAGCGTCTGGCGATTCGGCGCGGTGAGGAACTTCACGATCTTCTCCAGCTGAACGGCGAAGCCCATCTCGAGCATGCGGTCGGTCTCATCAAGCACGAGGAAATTGGTATCGTGCAGCATGAGCGTGCCGCGACCCAGATGGTCGTTGATACGGCCCGGCGTGCCGACAACCACGCGCGGACGTGCACGCAGCTGCTGGATCTGCTTCGGCATCGATTCACCGCCGATGAGCAGCGCCGTCTTGATCGAACTGCCCTTGCCGCCCAGCATCTGCTGGATAGCATCGAGCACCTGCACCGCGAGCTCGCGGGTGGGAAGCAGCACCAGCGCGGAACCGCGCGGGCTGTTCAGCAGTTTCGCCACCAGCGGAATGCCGAAAGCGCCGGTCTTGCCCGTACCCGTCTGCGCGGAGCCGAGAATGTCCTTGCCCTCAAGTGCGAGCGGGATCGCCTGCGCCTGAATGGGGGTCGGGGTCGTGAACTTCATGCGCTCAAGCGACTGCATGAGCGGCTGGGGTAAACCCAAATTGGTAAAGTTTTCCATTGTTGTTGTTCTTTCTGTGTATGCGGCACATGCCCTTAACGATCGGTACAGGCAACCGACCGCAGACCGCATACTCCGGGTACGCGCGGCAACTGCCGTGCTAGGCCCGGAATTATCCTACCCGGTTTCCAGACACACGAAGAGTGACTGAAGGGTAAGAACGGAACGTTCGTTTGCGATGAAAAAATCGCGCGCAGAGCAATGCTGCGTTTATAAAAATGCGCGAATCATAGAACCCGTACAGCGCCGCCATCCCCTCGGGGTGGAAAGCCCATCCTCGCTTTTGCGGAGATGGCGGCCATATGCCGTACTATGTAGGCGAGATCAAAACTCGCGGTAGTATAGTAAAATGCGTTGAGGCGAAATTAGTTGCCTTCAACCACCTTCAGGTTTGCTGCAGCCTGCTTACCTTTGTTGGTAGCAATCTCGTAGCTGACCTTCTGGCCTTCATTGAGCTTGAACAGACCAGCTTTTTCAACTGCGCTGATGTGCACGAATACATCGCTCTGTCCGTCATCGGGAGCAATGAAGCCATAACCTTTGGTGGGATTGAACCATTTTACAGTTCCGGTAGCCATAGTATGTAGTCCTTTTACGTTTGTAGTCATAACACCGCCTCACCGTGAGGCGGTCAAAGAGCCATGTACTCCCGGCGCTATGGCCGGCAACTCTTTGTCAAACGCGTGGGGATCTACTTTTGGAAGACCGTTGCATCCCTCAAGGGATACGCCGCCGAAGCGGCCTGCATTAGTTAAAGAGCAAAATACTGAACTCGGGGCGGATTATACACTTTTTCGGCCCGGGAGCAAGGGGAAAGGTGGAAAGCGTTCTATCCTGACATATATCAGTAATAATTCCATGTTATCCCTCTGAGGGACAGCAGGGGCGCGCAATTCTGCGCCCAAAGGAGCGTACGCACATGTACAGATTTGCCGAGATCAGCATCGATTTCTCCTCCATGCCGGGAACGCTGTATTGCGCCAACATGGGCGGCGCTAGCGATATTTCTGACGTAATGCTGGGCGACGGGCCACTGATACAGCAGGCGGATATACGTTCAATATACGAAGCCGCACAACGCATCGACAGCGTATATCCTCAACTGATGCAAACGGCGGAGTTGAAAATCATCCTCCCCCGGGATCATGTGAACGGCCTGGTCAGGGACGGCATCATCAGGCACTTCAGGGACGCAGCAAAGAAGGCGGAGCACTCCAGACTTATGGACTCACTTAAGGAAACGGTAGAGTGCCGAAAGACAGAACACGGAGAAAAAGAAACGTACGAGCTGGAGATCTACGGCAATACGGAAACTGTTCTGGCCATACTGGGCGCATACATCAAACAAAAATATCCGAATGAAACGCCGCCCCTCACCCACATAGCTCCGCAGCTCATTGATGAGCTGATCCCCTGCAGGCGCGTGTAAGAGGACGCCTTCCCCCCCCAAAAAAACACCGGCATCACGCCTGCGCGCGATGCCGGTGTATTCAGATGCGATCAGCAATGACTTATTTGGTCGCCGCTGCTTTCAGCTTTGCGAGCGGACGCACTTTCACGCGCACGGATGCCGGCTTCGCAGCCGCTTTCATCATCTCACCGGTGGCAGGATTGCGGATGAGCGTGCCGGCAGGACGTGCCGGAACCTTACGCGTCGCCACCTTGAACAAGCCCGGCAGCATGAACTCGCCTGCACCGTTCGGATGCACCGAACCCAGGATCGCGCCTTCCAGCGCACCCAGCACTTCATTCACCTGCGCGCGGGACAGCTCGCTCTTCTCGGCGATCAGGCTCACCAGCGCGGATTTGGTCAGTCTTTCTTTTACGGGACGGATAACGGCAGCGGTCTTCGCAGCAGGTTTCGCTTTCTTCTTTGCTTTGGTAGCCATGGTATTCTCCTCTTGATCACGTTACAGACACTGGCGGGACCGGCGGGATTCGAACCCACGACCCCCAGATTAGGAATCTGGTGCTCTATCCAACTGAGCTACGGCCCCCTTTAACCTCGGGGGTTGCCTGCCGCCATTCTACCCGCCGCGCGCGGTTATACAATGGGTTTATCGCGGAAAACCAAAAAAACTGCCCGGTTTTACAGGGAAAACAGCAAAAGGAGAGACGTTTTACCGTCAGTAAGGGAAGGCCAGCGTGATGATGGCCGCGTTCACGCCGGGATTTTTCGCATAGATACTGGCGTTGGACATGTGAGTGATCTCCACACCGATGCGGTTCTGGTTGGACAGCACATACGCGGCTTCCAGACCGGAGCGGAATTCCACCGTGCCGCCCAGATCCTTGCCATCGCCCTGCTCGTACGCACCGACGGCAGTCTCCACCGTGAGCATGAATTTATCGGTGACGTGATAGGGATAATACAATCCGGCATAGCCATAGAGCGCGCCGTCCGCCGTGACGGTCGCGCCGACCGTGGGGCCAAGATCACCATAGAACCCGTCGCCACGATATTCCGCGCCGAACTCGCTGGTTTCATCCTGCCCAGCCATATCATGCCAGCCGCCGGAGAACAGCACCGACGAAGGATCGGCCTGCGCGGGCGCAGAAAGCAACGCGAGAACGGCCAGCGGGCACAGGGTACGGAGGGAAGATTTCAGCATGGGATAACTCCTGATTCGGTTCGGCATCACTATGCCAAAAACGGGCGATGGA
>JADZBT010000069.1 GCA_020851915.1 Alphaproteobacteria bacterium
GCGAAACTGTAAGAAACAGGTGTGGCAACAGGAGCCTATGACTCCCTCCCCCGCAGGGGGAGGGTTGGGGTGGGGGCATCACAGCCTCTGCAGAAGCTAATTCAGCCCCCCTCCCATCCTCCCCCCTGCGGGGGGAGGAGCATATGCTATGCCACCAGCTCATACTGATAATCCTCGATGACCTGATTGGCGAGGAGCTTCTCGCACATGTCTTTCACCTGCGTGTTGGCTTTCGCCTTGTCCTTTTCAGAGACATCCAGTTCGATGAATTTTCCCTGACGGACGCCGCTCACGCCGTTGAAGCCGAGGTTGCCGAGCGCGTGCTCGATCGCTTTACCCTGCGGATCGAGCACGCCCTTTTTCAATGTAATATGGATTTTTGCTTTCATCGTTATTTCGATCCACCTTTGCGGCTCTCGATGTCGACGATGGTTCCTTCATGGGCTTCCATCTCCTGATCGGAAGGCAGTACGCCCAGACGGCGCGCGACTTCCTGATAGGCTTCCTCGACCTTGCCCATATCCTTGCGGAAGCGATCCTTGTCCATGACGTCGCCGGTATCGATGTCCCACAGGCGGCAGGAATCCGGGCTGATCTCGTCGGCGAGCAGGATGCGATACTGGCCGTCCTCGACCGCGCGTCCGAACTCGACCTTGAAATCCACCAGGCGGATATTGATGCCCGCGAACAGTCCCGACAGGAAGTCGTTGATGCGTAATGCCTGCATCTTGATCTCTTCCAGCTCGATGACGTCGGCCCAGCCGAATACCAGCACATGGTCTTCGCCCACGAGCGGATCGCCCAGCGCGTCATCCTTGTAGCAGAACTCGATGAGCGGTTTCGGCATCGGCTCGCCGTCCTTGAGGCCCAGACGCTTGCAGATGGAGCCCGCCGCGATGTTGCGGATGATGACCTCCAATGGGATGATCTCCACCTCGCGCACCAGCTGCTCGCGCATATTGAGGCTGCGGATGTAATGCGTCGGCACGCCGATGTCGTTGAGGCGTTCCATGATATAGGCCGAGATGCGGCTGTTCAGCACGCCCTTGCTGCGTATAGTGCCCTTCTTCTGATTATTGAAGGCGGTGGCATCGTCCTTGAAATACTGGATGAGCGTTCCGGGTTCCGGGCCTTCATAAAGAATTTTTGCCTTGCCCTCGTAAAGCGGCTTACGACGTGACATATCATTGACTCTCGGTAAGGTTGCGTGGATGCCGGTCTTCTCCCCTCCGGGGCGCGGTGGCACTATAAGGGGTGTATAGAAGATTTTTGTGGCGCTGGCAACGTTTCTTAGGGATTTTCAGGTGGAAATACTTGACGGGAGCGGCGGCCTGCCACATATCTAGGCCCAGCTAACGAAAGGAACGGCAATGGGTGTATTTGACGATCGCAAGGATGCATACGAGCAGAAATTCGCGCATGACGAGGAGAGCCGCTTCAAGGTGAGCGCGCGCACCAATAAACTGCTGGCACTCTGGGCCGCGCAGCAGATGGGCATGGAAGAGGCGAAGGCGCTGGAATATGCCATGGAGATCGTGGAGGCCAGCTTCACGCTCACCAAGGACTGGGACGTGGTCAGTAAGATCCACGCGGATCTCCGCCAGCGCAAGGTGAATGTTTCCGTGGATGCCATCCGCGATGAAAAAGAACGCTTGCAGAGGGAAGCCACAAAGCAGATACTGGGGTCGTAATTCACCCCAACCACAATAGGTAGGTGTCATGGCCCAGATCGCAGCGAGGAAGCAGCCTCCCGTCACCGCATTACGCCGCCGTGCTGCCGCTCCCAACATCTGGGATCGTTTGTCAGAGGTGTTCCGTCCTGCCAATAGCTCCGTCGCGCCTGCGCCTGTGCCTGCCAACGCCATTTCCCCGGCGTCGCACGTGGAGGAGGGGGAGAACCCGCGTCAGGTGGTGTTCACCCTGTCGCTGATCGCGCTCAGCGCCAAGCTGATGAAGGCCGACGCCCCGGCGACCAAGGAGGAATATTTCGCATTCCGCCGCCTGTTCCCGATGCCGAAAATATCCAGCCAGCGCATGCAGGAATTATTCATCTCTGCCTATAAGGACAGCGGCACGACGCAGTTCTACGCGCGCCGCATCGCGGAGCTTTATCGCGGCGAATCCGCCATGCTGGAGGAGGTGCTGCGCCGCTGGCTGAAGGTCGCTGGCGCGGATGGCGTGGTGCGTGCGCCGGAGATACTGCTGCTACAGGACGTCGCCCGTGAGTTCGGTGTGGGCGGTGCAAAGTTCCATCGCCTGTTCGAGGAATATATGCTGGGTAACGCCCGTACGCCCTATGAGGTGATGGGCGTGTCGAAAGACATCACCGATGCGGAACTGAAAAAGGCCTACCGCCAGCGCCTGCGCGACTACCATCCGGACGGCATGATCGCCGCCGGTCTGGACCAGCCCTATATCGATATTGCGTGTAAGAAGGCGGTGGTGATCAATGAGGCGTATGAGATGATCTGCAAGAAGCGCGGAATGCGGTAAGCGTCACTCCGGCGTCCAGCCCTTGCCTTTGTCGACCTGAGGTTTCCCGATATTATCCAGCCCATGGCGCGGTTCGTCCGAGAGCCCTGCGATCTCGTGGAAATCGTCATCGAAATTGTCTGCGATAAAACGCTCGATCTTATCCATATCCAGATCAAGATCCTCGAGGCTGTCGTCAAATTCACTCATCTCTTTTTCCTGCTTCCAGATTGGTGTTCGTCCTTAAGCCCACTCTACGGGACAATGGTTACTTAACCGTTAAGCGGAGATGAATATTTGGTGAAAAATGGGGTTGACAGACATATTGCCGAAACCCGCAGTTTCTCAGGGGGTTCGAGGGTTTTTGGCTATGGCCATGATGTATAAAAATAATTCGGCTCCCATAAAACTCGTATAAAAATCCCCGCAAAATTCCCGCTTGCAAATTACGCGCCGCTATCCCCATATTCGGCGGGCCTGTTTTCGTGAAAGGACATACAGAATATGGGGTTTTTGGACGTTATTGCGGCGGCTGCGGTGGCCCTGTTCTGGGGGATGAATTTCGTGGCGGCGAAGCTCGCTATGACGCATTTCCCGCCCATGCTGATGTCTGCGCTGCGCTTCGCGCTGGTGGCTGCGATACTGCTGCCCCTCACCAAGATGCCGCGCGGGCGGATGAAAGAGATATTTCTGGTGTCTACCACGTTGGGCACGCTGCATTTCTCGCTGGCCTTCACCGGCATGTATATGGGGCTGGATGCCTCGACCTCGGCGCTCATATCGCAGTTGGGCGTGCCGTTCTCCTGCCTGCTCGGTGCGCTGTTCCTCGACGATAAGCTGGGCTGGCGGCGCACGCTCGGCATGGCTATCGCATTCGCGGGCATCCTGTTCATCACCGGTACGCCGAACGTGTCGGACAACCTGCTGGGCTTCGCGCTGGTGGTGGGGGGAAGCTTCTGCTGGAGCATCGCCAATATCCAGATAAAGAAGATGGGCAAGATCGACATCATGCCCATGCTGGGCTGGGTGGCGCTCTTTTCCGCGCCGCAACTGCTTGCTATCTCGCTGGTCATGGAATCTGGCCAGTGGGAAACCATCCGCACCGCCACACCGCTGTCGCTGATGGCGATCGGCTATTCCGTCATCTTCTCCACCATCGTGGCCTATGGGTTGTGGTATCGCCTGCTGAGTTACCATCCCGTTACGCAAGTGGCGCCGTTCAACCTGCTCGTGCCGGTGTTCGGCGTGACGTCGGGCGTGCTGGTGCTGGGCGAGCCGCTCACCTGGCAGATCATGGTGGGCGGGCTCATCACCATGGCGGGTGTGGCCATCATTGTGCTGCGCCGTCCGAAGATCGTCGAGGTGGGACGCGATGTATAAGTCTTTGCCGTCACCCAATTTCGACGAGCGCACTTCCCCGGTGAATGTGCTGGTGTTGCATTACACCGGCATGCCGACCGCGAGAGATGCGCTCGACCGGCTCGCCGACCCCAACGCCAAGGTGAGCGCGCATTATGTCCTCGACGAGGATGGCACGGTGTATGCGATGGTGGACGAAGAAAAACGCGCGTGGCACGCAGGCGTAAGCCACTGGCGCGGGAAGGGCGGGCTGAACGATAGTTCCATCGGCATCGAGATCGTCAATCCCGGCCATGAGTGGGGCTATCGAGCGTTTCCCGAGGCGCAGATCGCGGCGCTCATCCCCTTATGCAATGCGATACTCTCGCGCCATTCCATCCCGGCGCGCAATGTGATCGGCCATTCCGACATCGCGCCCGCGCGCAAACTTGACCCGGGTGAGTTGTTCCCGTGGGAGCGGTTGGCAGGAGAGGGCATTGGCCTATGGCCTGTTTTGGAGGGAGCAGAACGGGGGGCGTCGCTCCGTACCGGCGACATCGGCGAGGCGGTCGAGGAGATGCAGCGGATGCTGGCCGCCTATGGCTATTCCGTGCAGACCGACGGCGTGTTCGACGCCTACACGGAAGCGGTGGTGTCTGCGTTCCAGCGCCACTTCCGGCCCGCGCGGGTGGATGGCGTGTGGGACGGCGAGAGCGCGCATCTTCTGCGCCAGTTACTGGCGATGGTGGGGCAGCCGGTTTGACCGGGGGAGTATCCTTATATATAGTGCGCGCGCCAGATGGCTGGATGGTCGCTTTCTCTCCGCAAGGAGAGCGAGAGGAAAGTCCGGGCTCCATGGAACAGGATGCCGGGTAATGCCCGGCGAGGGTGACCTCAGGGAAAGTGCCACAGAAATTATACCGCCTTCGCAAGAAGGTAAGGGTGAAATGGTGCGGTAAGAGCGCACCGCGCTTCCGGTAACGGAAGTGGCAGGGTAAACCCCATCCGGAGCAAGACCAAATAGGGATGGCGTGCCTCGCGCAAGCGGGGTAGGAGGGTTCCGCTCTGAGTCATCCGGGTAGGTCGCTAGAGGTAGCCGGTAACGGTTATCCCAGAGGAATGACTGTCCCCGACAGAACCCGGCTTATAGGCCATCTGGCATTTTTCTTTTTGAGTCTGAGAAAGTGATATTACGCGGTCTTGAGGCGGGCGTGGTGCATGACGGGGACGTCTGCGCCCAGCTGGCTGGTGGGGCCGGTGTCGGTGCTGTGCGTGACCGGCGGCAACACGTTGTAATTATAGAAATGCGCCAGCCGCATGAGGTTGTTGAGATAAGCGGCGAGCTCAAAGCGGCCCTGCTGGCTGGCGATCTCCGCCAGTATACGGGTATGAAAGAACCCCTCCGCGAGCGGCTCGGCTTCTTCCACATCCGCGTCGATGGCCAGCATGCCGTACATCACCTGACGCACACGGGTCGCAGTA
>JADZBT010000070.1 GCA_020851915.1 Alphaproteobacteria bacterium
ATGCTTGAGTCCGATGGCATGGCCCACCTCGTGGATGAAGGTGAGGTAGCCATAGCCGCCTGCGGAGAATCCCGTGGTGCTGTCATCGACGCAGACTTCCACCTGCGCCAGCCTGTCGCCTGCGCCTTTGGCATCGTCATTGTAGCTTGAGGCCACCGCCACGCCCGCACCTGCGGGAAGATTATATTCATGGAATGCGATCTTCGCAGTGGTAGCTGTGCCCTCGACGAACTTGATATTGGAAACATTGCTCCACATGGTCATGGCGGCGCGTGCGGCGGTCACCTGTGCGGAGTCGAGCGCGGCGCTGTTTCCCCAATGGTAGTAGTTGCCCCAGGATACGTCCTGAAACGAGTACGTTACCGTGGCGCTTTGTCCGAACGCTGCCGTGCCCGCGCCGCCGTCCGACCATACGGCGCTGTCCTTGCCGAACAGGGCCTGCACATATCCGGCGGCGGTTTTGGTGTTGATGGCGAAGCCCTGCGCGCTGACGAGCATGCCGCTCTTGGCATCGTAGTGATAATCATTGATGGCGGAAGAATCTCCCGACTTGGTCATAAAATCGCTTTTGGTCTGGGTTCCCGTGCATGCGGCACAGGTGCAGACGGTGGTGTGCGATCCCGAGGAAGATTTTGCCATGAAATTCCAATCGTTTGAGTTATGCCTACCTGACGCACTCTGGCCCACTACCTGCGAACCGCTTTTCCCTGAATAGTTAATATCTCACAATTCCATTAAGGAATCGTAAAGAACCTTTAACTTTTTGTGACATGGGAAAGCGATTGATAACTAAGCGTTTTTAGGCTGCGTGCGCCATCGCGCCGGTAGGCCCCTCATCCCCCGCCTTCTCCCTGTGGGAGAAGGAGCTTTCTTATCCCCTCTCCCATGGGGAGAGGGCTAGGGTGAGGGGCCCGGTCTATCGGTGTAACCACCCCAATCGAAAAATGCTTCAGGGACTCACCACACGAATTCGTGGCCGGTCAGTTCGGCGATGGTGACATCCTCCAGAATGACGGTCGCGCCGTTGATGGTGATGGTCGTGTCGCCGCCGGATTCGGTGGCCGCCGCGATCACCGCCGCCTCGGTGGTGGTTTTCGTGTAGCGCAATATATCCTCGCCCACGGTGAAGTCAGTGATGGTGTCGACGCCGTTATTGGATTTTTCGAAGTAGAATGTATCCACGCCTGCGCCGCCGGTCATGGTGTCGTTGCCGAGCCCGCCATAGATGATATCGATGCCGATGCCGCCGTCGATGACGTCATTGCCTTTCATGCTCTTGATGGTGTCGTTATCCGCGCCGCCGTTGATGGTATCGTTACCGTCTGCGCCGGTGAGGATATCGTTGCCCGCGTCGCCGTTCATGGTGGCGGCGACCACTTTCGCCGAGATCTTGTCGATGCCGTCGCCACCGTTAGCGGTCGCGCCCGCGATGGTAAGCGTGAGGGTATCGTCGTCCGCGCCGCCGTTGATGACCGTGCCTGCGCCGCCGCCGGTGATGGCATCCTTGCCCGCATCGCCGTTGAGCGTCTGGCTTGCGGCGCTGCCGGTGATCTTGTCGTCGCCCGCACCGCCGTTGGCGATGTTGCCCACGCCCTTGGTGGTGATGGTGTCCTTGCCGTCGTCGCCATACGCAGCGGTGGCGGTGCTGCCCCACAGAGTGATATTGTCATCGCCCGCGCCGCCGTAGAGGCTATCGACGCCTACGTAGGAGCTCATCTTGTCATTGCCGCTGAGGCCGAAGATGACCTGATTTCCCGCAGCGTCGGTGAGGGTATTGTTTGCGCTGGTTCCCGCCGTGATGCTGACCTGCGAATTTCCCAGTGTGATGCCATACGCGCCGCTGGAGAAATTATTGAGGGTGATCTGAGTGCTGCCCGCCGTGGTGGTGAGGATGCCCGTCGAGCCGCTCACCGCCAGCGAGAATGCCGCGCTGCTGCCGACCAGCATATACGCGCCCGCGCCGGTCAAAAACGCTGTGCCGCTGAGTGCCACGCCATCGACCACGATAGCGCCGCTGCTATCAGAGTCGGTCACCGTGTCGTTACCGTCATTCAGGCTGAAGATATAGTTATCACTACCGCTGCCGCCGGCGAGGGTGTCATTGCCGCTGCCACCCGCGAGGGTGTCATTGCCGGTTCCGCCGGTGAGCGTATTGCCCAGTGCATTGCCATAGAGCGTGTCATTGCCATTGCCGCCGGTGGCGTTCTCGATGTTGCAGCCAAAGGCGTTCCAGGAATAGGAGCTGCCGACGCGCGTGACATAGGCTTCGCCTTCGCGCAGGTCGAGTATTGCCCCGCTGGCATAGCTGCTGGCATCCAGCGTATCGACGCCCGCGCCGTCCCAGCGGCAGAACGCGTTGAGCGTGCTGGCCATGGTATAGGTGGTGTTGCCGGCATTGTAGCTGGTGTTCGCGCCGTAAAGATACTGTATCGCCGCGATGTCATAGATCATCGGTGTGGTCGGGTGATTCGCGCCCGTGATAGCGCCGCCGTTATAGGACATCACCGTGAAGTCGCGGCTGTCCACCAGCTTGAATGTGGAGAGATACGGAGCATCCGCGCCGCCGCCGCCTGCGTTATAGTTGCCCGGATGTTTGATGCCCAGCGCATGGCCGACCTCGTGGATGAAGGTCAGGTAGCCATAACCGCCGGCGGTATAGCCGGTATTGGCATCATCCGTACAGACCTCGGATTTCACGATGCGGTCGCTTTTGCCCATGCCGTCGTCGTTGGCGCTCCAGGTGAGCGCAACGCCCGCCGCATTGGGAATATTATATTCGTGGAAGGCGATCTGCGCGTCGGTTGCGCTCGATTCCACGAAGGTGATGTTGGCGGCATTCGCCCACATGGCCATCGCCGAGCGTGCGGCGGCTTCCTGCGTGGCGTCGAGGTCGCTCGCACCGCCCCAGTTGTAATAATTGGCCCAGGATACGTCGTCGAACGAGAATTTTACGGTAATGGCGTTGCCGAACGCTGCCGTGCCCGCACCGCCATCCGTCCATACGGCATTGTCCTTACCGAACAGCGCCTGCACATAGCCCTTGGAGGTGGTGGGGATGTTCATGCCCTGCGTGGTGAGCAGCATGCCGCTCTTGGCATCGTAATGGTAATCATCGAGGGTGGAGTTATCATCGCCCTTAGGGGCCATGCAGGCTGCACAAAGACAGAGAGAGGGGTGGGTTCCGGAGGAAGCTGCCATTATAATCCTAACTATTAGGGTTACGCCTTCTTGGCTTCCTCTGGCCCACTACATGCAGACCGCGTTTCAGAATTAGAATGGTTAATATCGCACAGTTGAATTAAGGAGTTGTTAATAATGGCTTCAATTTTATGAATGTAGAAATGGCAATCCAACCTCCTGATCAATAGCTATAAATAGCCAGATAAAAAATAAGCCCCGCGAAAAATATTTTCTCGCGGGGCTCAAGAGCGTTAATGATTAAATTATGTATCAGGCCTTCTGCTGTTTACGCAGCTTGCTGTGGAACTGGCTGTAGCCGAAATAGACCGCCAGCCCGATGAAGAACCATGCAAGCAGGCTCACCAGCGTATCATGGCTGAGGCTCGAGATGAGGTAGAGGCAGAAGCCGATGCCCACCAGCGGAACCCACGGCATGCCAGGGCAGCGGAACGGGCGTTCGAGATCCGGCTCGACGCGGCGCAGGTAGATCACGCTGAAGCAGACCACCGCGAACGCGGTCAGCGTTCCCATGCTCACCAGATTGCCGAGCACGCTGATAGGCGTGAGCGCGGCGGCGATGGCGAGTCCAAGCCCTACCGTCATGGTGTTGAGGTGCGGGGTATGGAACTTGGGATGCACCTTGCTGAACAGTGGCGGCAGTAGCCCGTCCTTGGACATGATGTAGAACACACGCGTCTGGCCGTACATGGTGACCAGCATCACGGAGGTGAGTCCCATGATGGCGCCCACCTTCACGACGAAGGAGAGCCACGGCAGTCCCATGTTATCGACGCCGACCGCGATCGGATCGGGCACGCCCAGCTGCGAGTAATGCACTACGCCGGTCAACACGCCCGCGACCAGAATGTAGAGTATGGTGCAGATGATGAGCGATCCCAGAATGCCGATGGGGACATCCTTTTGTGGGTTGCGGGCCTCCTGCGCGGCGGTGGATACCGCCTCGAAACCGATATAGGCGAAGAAGATCACGCCTGCGGCAGCCGCGATGCCGCCCATGCCGAACTGGCCGGGGCCGGTGCTTTCGGGGATGAAGGGATGCCAGTTATCGGGATTGATGTAGTTTGCGCCCACGATGATGAAGGTCACGACGACGATCAGCTTGGTGAACACGATGATGTTATTGACGGTAGCGGATTCCTTCACGCCCCGGATGAGGATGGCGGTGATGCCGCAGATGGCAAGGAATGCCGGGAGGTTGAAGATCGCCATTACCTGCGTGCCGTCGGCGAGGGTTACCATGTCGCCGTAGGCGGAGGAAAGCTGCGGTGGTAGGAATATGCCGAAATCCTTGAGGAAGCTCTGCACGTAGCCCGACCAGCCCACCGCGACGGTGGCGGCGGACACGCCGTATTCGAGCACCAGCAGCCAGCCCATGATCCACGCGCAGACCTCGCCCAGCGAGGCATAGGAATAGGTATAGGCGCTGCCCGATACGGGGAGCATGGAAGCCAGTTCCGCGTAGCAGAGGCCGGTGAGGGCGCAGGCGAATCCGGCGAGGATGAAGGAAAGCACGATGGCGGGGCCGGCATGTTCGGCGGCGGCGGTTCCGGTCATTACGAAGATACCCGCGCCGATGATGGCGCCGATGCCGAGGCTCACGAGGTTAAGCGGCCCGAGATGGCGTTTCAGCGTGCCGCTCTTGGCCTCCGCGATGATCGCATCGATGGGCTTTTTTATCAGGTAACGTTTAGGCATTTCCCTGTCCTTCCATATTATAGGTAATTTTTTGACTTGGCCCTTATTACCCGTTTATGGCGCAGAGGTAAACAAGGGAGTGCGAGGGGTGGAAAAACCGCAGATCACCGCGCACCGCTGTTGGTCTCGCGGCGGCGCTGGACGATGAGCTGGCCGTGGTCGATGACATATTCGTCCAGATTGCGGGCATTGACGGACTGCCCATCCTTCAGGGTGACGGTGACGACCGGCCCGAAGAAATTCACCAGATCATACTGCCCGAGGGTGATGGAGTGTTCCTCTCCGGCATTATTGATGGTGAAGGTATGGGATTCCTTGTCCATGTTCTTGATACGCACGGCATGAGCTGCCGGGGCGTAGGCCCCTGCCATCAGGCAGGCCATGAGAACGCGGAGCAGGAATTTCATCGGGCGGAGATTAGCGCAGGAGAAATACTCTGTAAATAGTCCATGTAGCGGGATGGGAGCGGCGCTGTGTGAACCCGCCCGGCTTCCCCCGTTCTAAGGGGTGAGGCCGGGCGGATGCCGGGATTATGCGGCTTTCACTTCCAGCTTACGGGTCTTGCCGGACGCTGCCTGCTTCTTGGGAACGGTGACGGTGAGCACGCCGTCGCGGATCTCCGCTTTGGCTTTTTCCGTGTCGGCGGTATCCGGCAGGGCGACCGCGCGCTGGAACGCACCGTAGCTGCGTTCGCGGCGATAGTAGCTGCTGCCTTCCTCTCCTTCCGTTTTTTCCTCGCGTTTTTCGCCTTTGAGCGTGAGATAATTATGGGTGATGGAAATGTCCATATCCTCAATTTTGAGGCCGGGGATCTCGGCGGTCACGGTGATCTCCTTTTCCGTTTCCCGCACGTCCATCAGGGGGGTGACCATGGTGGGTTCCGCCGGTCGCCACGCGGCGGGCAGGTCATTGCCAAGAAAGCCGCTGAACAGCTGGTTGATCTCATCCTGTAGCGAGAACAGCGGATTGACCCCGCGTCGTACGGACAGGCACGGACGGTCGAAATGCACAAGTTCGCGTATACTCATAAACTTCCTCCATCGGTTATGTGTGTAAGGCACGCCACAGCGAGTGGGTGCTGCGGCAAACCTATACCCGTCAGGTAGGAGTGTTTTGACGAATGTCAAGGGTTGGGGTATGGTGTCGGCGAGTGCATATTCACAGAATGCTTCAAAGCAAGGAGAATCAGGCAATGTCCGGTGGAATTTTGGCGGGGACGATCGCATTTTTCATGGTGGCCATCGTGGTGGCGTTCGGTATACCGTACTATTATTATTCTCAGCGCGAGAGCAAATAGGCGTTCATAGCGCCGTCACGCATACCACTTCCGTGTAGTGGTCGGAGCGGTCGATCTCCCCGGCGGGGGCAATGTGCCAGCGCCACTGGCTCGCGGGCGCGGGGAGGGTAAGTCCATAGAGGCGATCCTCGCGTTCTCTCAGCCTGTCCCCCTCATATATCCGGTGTTCGGTGTCGGTGATGAGGCACAGCCGGGCGTCGAATCCCTCCAGATATTCCAGATGCGCGGAGAGGATCTGCCGGCAGCAACCGTGGATAGCGGCTTCCTCGAATCCCCGTTTGCGTAAATACCGTTCCGGCAACAGCGGTAGTTGCGACAGCAGATTGGCTGATACCACGAGGTCGATGTCACGCCGGTCTAGCGCGTAGCGGGGGCGCGACAGGGGCAGCGCTCGCCCTTTCTTCGCCACGCAAATCTCGCGAGCAATTTCTGTTATATCAATATATTGCGCCGTAACATTAGTGTATTTTCTGATCTCGCGGAGTGCCGCGCGCGGGTGCGCTATATCCACCAGCATGACCTCTCCGAACGCCTCGCTCAGTTCGCGTAGCGGTATATCGAGTAGCGCGCCCGACCCGATCACCAGCGCGGTGCGCTTATGTTCGCAGCGGGCGATGGCATCGCGGATGGCTTGTTGCGATTGTTCGAGGTGTGGTTTCCACGCCTCGCGGCAGCGGCGGTAGCGCGCCGGTATGGCGATGGCCTCGTGCAGATACCCCAGCCGCCGTGCTTCGGCGAGCGGGCAGAGTGTGGTAAGTGAGGAGAGCCATTCAAGGAGCATGCGCCCACTATCCGCAGGCGATGGTGCGCGGTCAAGCCGGAAAGCTCAGTCGTAGCCGATGCCGGCGCCTTCGCCGCCATGGTGGATGCCGGGGGATACGGAGCTGCCGGCACTCATGTGTTCGCCGCCGGATACGCCGTGGCCGTGCAGCGGATTTCCTTCCTGATGCAGAATTTTAAGGATCTGCCCCAGCCATTTGAAAATACCTGAAAATTCCCTCTGGCTGTGAATCGTGAAACCGGGCAGGATCATTTGCAGAAAGCGCATGAGAGAGAGGCTCTCAATATTGAGCACGGAGCCGATGCCGAGATTCTCGATGGAGGGAAACAGACCAAGTATCTTCTCGGGAGTTTCGTGCCCCATCTGTGCGCGGAGCATAGCCTGTAATGCAGGGTCCATTGTCTGATGCCTCTTGCCTGATGCCTAATGCCTGATTTTATGCTACACGGTCTGGGTTAAGAAATTATGACACGGAAGGCGCTTATGGGAAAGATCGATCAGAACCTTGAAAAACTTGGCATTTCTCTTCCGCCCATCACCATGCCGGTGGCGAGCTACGTACCGTTCGTGGTGGCGGGGGGGATGGCGTTCATCTCCGGCCAGCTGCCCACGGAGCAGGGTAAGCTCCGCTACACGGGCAAGCTGGGAAAAGACTTTACCGTAGAAGACGGCCAGATGGCGGCGCGGCTGTGCGCGCTCAACCTGCTGGCGCAGATCAAGGCGGCCTGCGGCAACGACCTCGACCGGGTGGTGCGCTGCGTGAAGCTGGGCGTGTTCGTCAATGCCGACGCGGGCTTCACCGAGGCGCATCTGGTGGCCAACGGCGCCTCCAACCTCATCGTGGAAGTATTTGGCGACCTCGGCAAGCATACCCGCGCCGCCGTATGCGTCAGCGAGCTTCCCCTAGGCGCGGCCGTAGAGGTGGACGCGGTGTTCGCGGTGAAGTGATTGGTATACTATCGCACCGGCAGGCCCCTCATCCCCCGCCTTCTCCCATAGGGAGAAGGAGCTTTCTTATCCCCTCTCCCATAGGGAGAGGGCAGGGTGAGGGGCCTAGTCTATCGGTGTAAACGCTTCGATCGAAAAAGCTCCGGAATACCGCTTCGCAAAATTTGGGGAATGGCCTGAGTCGCCCTCAGTGATTACGCCGCCGACTGGTGCACATGGTGCACCGGTTTGTCGTAGACCAGCGCGGCGGTGGTGTTCTTCTTCACATCCTCCACGGTAACGCCGGGTGCGAGTTCGGCGATACGTAGCCTGCCGTTGTCCACCGTGAACACGCCCAGTTCCGTGATGATCATATCCACCACGGCCTTGCCGGTGAGCGGGAAGGTG
Organism: Alphaproteobacteria bacterium; assembly: GCA_020851915.1. Classification (GTDB taxonomy): domain Bacteria; phylum Pseudomonadota; class Alphaproteobacteria; order Rickettsiales; family RI-342; genus JADZBT01. The sequence goes on from JADZBT010000070.1 coordinate 8,310, forward strand.
CATTTCGGCAGCAGCTTCGGCTCGCCCTCCTTGGAGGTATGCGTCATAATGACGATGACCTTTTTCGCGCCCGCGACGAGATCCATCGCGCCGCCCATGCCCTTGGCTTTCTTGCCGGGTATCATCCAGTTGGCGAGGTCGCCGTCCTGCGATACTTCCAGCGCGCCCAGGATGGTGATGTCGATATGCCCGCCGCGCACGATGGCGAAGGAGGCCGCGCTGTCGAAATAGCTGCTGTCGGGGAGTTCGGTGATGGTCTGCTTGCCCGCGTTGATGAGGTCGGGATCCACCTCGTCCGGAGTCGGGAAGGGGCCCATGCCGAGCATGCCGTTCTCGCTATGCAGCACGACGTCGATGCCTTCGGGGATATAATTGGCCACCAGCGTCGGTATGCCGATGCCGAGATTGACGTAATACCCGTCCTTCATCTCCTGCGCGGCGCGCTGGCATTGTTCTTCGCGGGTCCATGCCATGGTATGGGTTCTCCTGTGCAAATGATTCACAAAGTGGTTAGAGTCGAGAGTCGAGAGTCGAGTATATTTTTCCTCGACTCTCGACTCTAATCACTCTTTTTTATGCTGCCTTGTCGCGCGTCGTCATCTGCTCGATGCGCTTTTCGAAATGCGTGCCCTGGAATATGCGGTTCACGAATATGCCGGGGGTGTGGATGTCGTTAGGGTCCAGCATGCCGGGCTCCACCAGTTCCTCCACCTCGGCCACGACCATTTTCGCGGCGGTGGCCATCATCGGGTTGAAGTTGCGCGCGGTCTTGCGGTAGATGAGATTTCCTTCCGTATCGCCCTTCCATGCTTTGATAACGGCAAGCTCGGCGGTGAGCGCGCGTTCCATCACATACTGCCTGCCGTCGAATTCGCGGGTTTCCTTGCCTTCCGCGACCACCGTGCCGTAGCCGGTGGGGGTATAGAAGGCCGGAATGCCCGCGCCGCCGGCGCGGATGCGTTCGGCCAGCGTGCCTTGCGGGTTGAACTCGATCTCGATCTCATCGCTCAGATATTGTTTCTCGAACACCGGATTCTCGCCGACATAGGAGGAGATCATCTTTTTGATCTGGCGGTCGGTGAGCAATATTCCCAGCCCGAAATCCGCCACGCCGCAATTATTGCTGATGATGGTGAGTCCCGTGATGCCGGATTCCTTGAGGGCGGCGATGCAATGCTCGGGGATGCCGCACAGGCCGAACCCTCCCGCCATGATGGTCATGCCGTCGGACAACAGCCCGTCGAGCGCGGAGCGGGCATCGCTATAGGTTTTTTTGCTCACGGTGCACCTCTTGTGAATAATGCCAGTTATAGTGTTGGGTTATACACCGAAAATAGAGTGGTAATCAACCGGCTATTTCCATGGGATAGCGGAAAAATCCCCGTATGTTCAGTCGGTTAATTCATGGTTAAAACTTTGTAAGAATTCTGCAATAAACATTAATAAATTTTAACTAATTGCTAACAAATGAGGCGTATACTGGTGTGATGGTAGAGTCAAAGGCCACAAGTTTGTCATTCTACATAAGCCAGTTATTTGGTAGGATGTCTGCTGCCTCCGACAATAACGGCCTCTGGGAAGATAACGACAACATGGGTTTTGAGCTCTCGCAGAAAGACGTTGACATGCTGACGCAGGAATTGCCTGCGGATGTACGTTCCATGGTGGCGCAGAAGGTGTCGGATCGCTACCGCGACGGCAAGCTGGAGGTCAAGGAACGCCGCGTCGCCGAGCAGATATTCCGCCTGCTGGCTCACGATACCGAGATGCGGGTGCGCCGCATCCTTTCCGATCAACTCAAGAATGACCCGCACCTGCCTCATGACCTTGCG
>JADZBT010000071.1 GCA_020851915.1 Alphaproteobacteria bacterium
GCAGTTTGACGCGATGCATTCCCGGTGCAGATGCCGGGAAAAAATATCCCATAGGTTGTGGTTGTGTGCTTGCTTACACACAATATACATTGCAGATGAGTGAAAAATGCGCTAGGATGCAATCATCGCGCGTTTCGCCCGGAATACAATAATGGTAGGGCGGACAACATAGGGAGTCCCAGAAATGGCGCAACTCGACCTGCTACCGCACGATTCTTCCGCCGCCCGCTCCGGATACCGGAGCGCGGAAAAGTCTCCCTCCGCATTCCGCACCATCAGCGAAGTGTCCGACGAGCTTGGTATCCCGCAGCATGTGCTGCGCTTCTGGGAGCATAAATTCGAGCAGATCAGTCCGCTCAAGCGGCGCGGAGGCAGGCGCTACTATCGCCCCGAAGATGTGGACATCATCCGCCAGATCAAGACGCTGCTCTATGAAGAAGGCTATACCATCAAGGGCGCGGTGAAGCATTTTGAGCGCGGTGATGCCGCGCAGGACGATGCCGCATCCGATGACGCGGCCGCTCCGCGCGTATCCGCCGATACCCGCAAGGTGTTGGAGGCGCTGCTTAAGGATCTCCACGCGCTGAAGGCCGAGATCGAACCGGCCTGAATTTTTCCACGTTTTCACACCCCGGACGAGGAGCGTCAGCGACGATGATCCGGGGGCTGCTGCGCGCGGAGGGAGATCCCGGCTCGCCCTTTCGGGCGTCCGGGATGTGTGCGTGGAGTGAGAGGAGTGCTTCTGTTGTGGCTTCGGCGCGACAAATACCTACTAAATATGGTGGTTTCTGGTGAATCTATGCACAAATTAAGCGAATTTTGTGGTGAAAACCGCAGAAATCTGGCATAATGGGACAACGAATGAGGAGAAAATGTCCGGTTCGCTTGTGGGGGTGCATACCCTCGTACTGAATGCAGACTATAGGCCTTTGAGTTATTTCCCGCTGTCCATCTGTTCCTGGCAGGAGGCGATCAAGGCGCTGCTTCTCGACCGCGTGAACGTGGTTTCCGAATATGACCATACGGTCCACTCACCCAGTGTGAGTCTGAAAATTCCCAGCGTCGTTTCGCTCAAACGCTTTGTTACCTCCTTCCGTGAAATTCCCGCACTCAATCGCGGGACTTTGTTTTTGAGGGACTATTATACCTGCCAATATTGCGGCGATGAATTCTCCGCCAAGCAACTCACATTCGATCATGTGATGCCGCGCGCCTCCGGTGGCGAAACGCACTGGAAGAACATCGTGGCCGCCTGCTTCGACTGCAATGTCGAGAAGGGCGACAAGCTACCCGGCAAAGGATTCCCCGCGCCTATCCGCGCCCCCTACATTCCCACCAATCGCGAATTGCAACGCATCAGCCGTGAACTTGCCAAAGGCCGCTTCCACGAAAGCTGGGAAGACTACCTCACGCTGTAGTTGAGCCGGGAAGTCTTTCGGGCATGGCCGCATCCCCCGCAGAGAAGGCCGATTGCTAAAATTTGTTTTTAATACAAGCCACTGAAACCCTTGCGTTGCTGCGGTGCAGCTTTACTTTTTCAGCGTTTTCCCCTATAATGCGAAGAAATCATGACGACAGGGGGGCCAGAGTCATGAATACACAGTCCGAACATTCTCAGTATTACCATGCCGGTATCGAACCGGCGCTTGATGACATGATCCATGATGCCGTCATCCAGACGATGATGGCACGCGACGGCGTGGAGGAATCCAAGCTGATGCCGTTGCTCAAGCGGGCGCATGCGCGCGTGAGCAGGGCGACACATGCGTCACGGAACGCTGCGGCGGCATAGCCGCAGGCACGATTCCCGCTTACATGTGGGGAGGAGGGGCCGCGTGGCTCGCGCCGATACAGGCGCAGGCAACGCGGCCTTTGGTTTTTCGGATCCCGGCACGACGGCATCGCCCGCTTATTTTTTCACATGAAAATAGATGGTGAAGGTGCTGCCGACGCCGACGGTGCTCTCGATGGTGATGGCGCCACGGTGGCGGTTGAGGATGTGCTTCACGATGGCGAGTCCTAATCCCGTGCCGCCTACCTTGCGCGATTCGGCGCGGTTGACGCGGTAGAAGCGCTCCGTCAGGCGCGAGAGATGTTCCTTGGCGATGCCCGTGCCCTGATCGCGCACGGAGATCGCTACCGCTGAAAAGGCGTCCTTGAAATGCTTATCGCGCGGCGGTTTCTTTTCCAGCCAGGCGCGGATGGTAACGATACTGTCGGCGCGGCCATACTTGATGGCGTTGCCGACCAGGTTCTCGATCACCTGATGGATCTCCGACTCCTCGCCGCGCGCGGGCGGCAGATCCGGCTCGATGTCGAGCTTGATGGTGACGTTCTTTTCCTCGGTGAGGAATCCCGCGCCGTCCTTCACCTTGTGGATGAGGGTGGCGACATTCACCGCGCCGACGGGGACGGTGTTGGCGTTCATCTCGAGCTTTGAGAGCGATAGCAGGTCGTTGACGAGGCGCGACATGCGGCCCGCCTGATCGGCCATGATGCCTAAGAATTTCGCGCGCGCGGCGGGGTCGTCCTTGGCCGGCCCCTGCAAGGTTTCGATGAAGCCGATGAGGCTCGCCAGCGGCGTGCGTATCTCGTGGCTCGCATTCGCCACGAAATCGGCGCGCATCTGCTCGGTGCGTTTGAGTTCGGTGATGTCCTGCAAGGTGACGATCAACGCGATGCCGCCCGGCGAATGCACCGGGAAGCGTTCGATGCAGGCGTGGTAATAGCTCTGCGTGGGATGCGCGAGGTAGAATTCCACCTCCTGCCCCTTGAAGGATTGCTTCACCTCCTGCACGGCGCGCAGCAGCAGCTCGTTGCCCGCGACCTCTTCCAGCTTCTTGCGCGAGAGATGTTGTCCGAAGCGTTGCCGTGCAGCGGCGTTGGCGCGCACGATGATGCCGTTCTCGTCGATCATCAGCAGGATGTCGGGGATGGTATCCACCAGCACCTCGCGCTCGGAGATCATCGACTCCATCTGCTGCTTCTTGCTGCCCCAGCTGTAATGCAGTTTACGCACGGCGGTGGAGAGTTCTTCCATCGCGCCCAGGCGCGAGAGTTCCGGCGCGTCGATCTTGCTGTCGCGCGCCAGCTCATTGACGTAACGGGTGAGTGCTGCGATGTCGGCGAGGTAGGGGCGGATGATGATACCCGAGGTCATCAGCAGGGTGATATAAGCGTAGACGCAATGGCTGAGCGACAGCACGTCCATCGCCACGAACGCCGCCAGCACCACCATCGGCACGGCCGAGATGAACACCACCGCCTTCAGAAGAAGCGAGAGCGATACGTCGTTATTGCGTGTCCGTTGCTGCACGTGCGGAGAGCTTTCCATTGACGGAAGCCACTATACCCCGGCGTACGGAACGCGTCACGCGGCCTTTTTCGCCTTGCGGGATTTGGCGGGCGCTTTTTTGAGCTTGCGCGTCCCGGCTGCCGCTTTTTTGGATTTCGTGCCGCGCGCCTCTTTTGCCTCGGCGATACGGCGCAGGCGTTCTTCCTCCTCGATGACGTCGATGGCGGCCAGTGCGGCGAGATTGAGTATCTCGGACACGGTCGCGCCCATCTGCAAGATCTGCGCGGGCTTCTCCAACCCCATGAGAATGGGGCCGATCACCGTGCGGTCGCCCAACTCCTGCAACAGGCCCGCCGCGATGTTCGCGGTATGCAGCGCCGGCATGATGAGCACGTTGGCGGGGCCGGACAGGCGGCAGAACGGGTACAGCTCCATCACCTTCGGGTCGAGCGCCACTTCCGCCGACATCTCGCCGTCATACTCGAAATCCACCTGACGGCGGTCGAGTTCGGCGACGGCTTCGCGGATGCGGATGGTCTTCTCACGCGCCGGGTTGCCGAAATTGGAGAAGGACAGCAACGCCACGCGCGGGTGATACCCCATGCAGCGCACTTCTTCCGCCGCCTGAATGGCGATGTCGGCCATGCGCTCCGGCGAGGGCAGTTCGTGCACGGCGGTGTCCGCCATGAAGATCGTGCCGCGCTCGGTGAACACCATCGACATGCCGAACAGCGTCTTGCCGTGCTTGGTGTCGATGGCGCGCTGGATCTCCTCCAGCGTCACGGTGTAATTGCGAGTGAGGCCCGCGATCATCAGGTCGGCCTCGCCCATGGCGAGCTTCACCGCCGCGAACGTGTTGCGATCGTTCTTCACCAGACGCGAGATGTCGCGCTCAAGGTAACCCTTGCGGTTGAGGCGCTTGTAGAGATAGGCGATGTAGCTGTCGAGATTCTTCTTGCTGAGGCGCGCATTGGAGATCTCGATGCCCTTGCGGCTGGTGATGCCCATGCGATCCATGGCCTCGTGGATGTGCTTCTCGCGGCCCACCAGGATCGGCGTGCCGTAGCCGTTGTCGCGCCACAGCACGGCGGCACGAATCACACGCTCTTCCTCGCCCTCCGAGAAGATCACGCGCTTGGGGTGCGTCCGCAGGCGCTTGAAAACGAGATTCATCATGTTGGCGGTGGGATCAAGGCGCGCCTGAAGCTGCATCTTGTATGCGCCCATGTCCTTGATCGGCTTGCGCGCCACGCCCGTATCCATCGCGGCCTGCGCTACGGCAGCGGGAACGGTGGTGATGAGGCGCGGGTCGAACGGAACCGGAATGACGTATTCCGTGCCGTATTCCATCTTGCGGCCCGAATAGGCGGAGGAGACTTCCTCCGGTACTTCTTCGCGCGCGAGCGCGGCCAGCGCCTTCGCGGCGGCGAGCTTCATCTCCTCGTTGATCTCGGAGGCGTGCACGTCGAGCGCGCCACGGAAGATGTAGGGGAAGCCCATCACGTTGTTGATCTGGTTCGGATAGTCCGAGCGGCCCGTGGCGACGATGGCGTCCTTACGCACCGCCTTCACCTCTTCCGGGGTGATCTCGGGATCGGGATTGGCCATGGCGAAGATGATCGGGCGCGGAGCCATGTGCTTGACCATCTCTTTCGTCACCGCGCCTTTGGAGGCGAGGCCGTAGAATACGTCCGCGCCCCGCAGCGCGTCGGTGAGTGTGCGATCCTTAGTGTCGGCGGCATGCGCGGATTTCCACTGGTTCATGCTCTTGGTGCGGCCCTTGTAGATCACGCCCTCGCGATCCACCAGCAGCGCGTTGTCGTGCTTCACGCCCAGCGACTTCGCCAGTTCCATGCAGGCGATGCCCGCCGCTCCGGCGCCCAGCACCACCAGTTTGATGTCCTTTATTTTGCGGCCCGTGAGGTGGCAAGCGTTGATGAGCCCCGCCGCCGTGATGATCGCCGTGCCGTGTTGGTCGTCATGGAACACGGGGATGTCCATCAGTTCCTTCAGGCGCTGCTCGATGATGAAGCATTCGGGTGCGGCGATGTCTTCCAGATTGATGCCGCCCCAGCTCGGGCCAAGGTAGCGCACGCAGTTGATGAATTCTTCGGCGTCCGTGGTATCCACCTCGATATCCACCGAGTCGATGCCGGCGAAGCGTTTGAACAATACCGACTTGCCCTCCATCACCGGCTTCGAGGCCAGCGCGCCCAGCTTGCCCAGTCCCAGCACCGCCGTGCCGTTGGAGATCACCGCCACCATGTTGCCCTTGGCGGTATAGTCGTAGGCGGTCGCCGGATCCTTCTCGATCTCAAGGCAGGGATACGCCACGCCCGGAGAATAGGCCAGCGACAGGTCGCGCTGCGTGAGCAGCGGCTTGGTGGGATTGATCTCCACTTTGCCGGGTTTGCCTTCGGAGTGGAAGAGAAGCGCATCTTCCGCAGTGATCTGCTTGGTCGGTTTTGTCATGGTGTTCCTGATGGACTGAATGTTCTTTCGGTTGCGTCTTTCCGGCCCGGGGCTATGCTGTGAACCCCGAGGCGGGGCGCTACTCTAGGAAGTTTGACGCCAATAGTCAAAGGCTCTATACGAAAAAACGGCGCAATTCCATGATGTTGCGCTGCAACATACGCAGGTGGACGGGGAGTTGTAACGCAATGGCATCATCTGTTGCCGCCACAGCACAGGCATTTCCGGAGGGGAGCGGCGTCCGTGCCGCTGCTGCCGATGCCACGCCCATGATGCAGCAATATCTCGATATCAAGGCGGCGCATCCCGAGTACCTGCTGTTCTATCGCATGGGCGATTTCTACGAGATGTTCTTCGACGACGCAGTGCGTGCGGCAGAGGCGCTCGACATCGCGCTCACGCGCCGTGGCAAGCATAAGGGCGATGACATCCCAATGTGCGGTGTGCCCGCGCACAGTTATGAGGCCTACCTCGAAAAGCTTATCGAAAAAGGATTCCGCGTCGCCATCTGCGACCAGATGGAAGACCCGGCGGAAGCGAAGAAACGCGGTGCGAAGTCCGTCGTCAAACGTGGCGTCACGCGTATCGTCACGCCGGGCACGCTCATCGAGGACACGCTGTTAGAGGCGCGCAGCCATAATTACCTCGCCTGCATCGCGGGCAATCGCGGCGAGTTTGCGGTGGCGTGGCTCGATCTTTCCACGGGGGAGTTCCAAGTCGCGGCAGTGGCCGGGGATGCGTTGTCCGCCATGCTCGCGCGTATCGCGCCGGGAGAGATAGTGTTGCCGGAGCCGCTGGCGCACGATGCGGCATTCGCCGACTGGAAGGAGCAGCTCACGCCGTTCCCGCCGCAGGCATTCGATAGCGCGAAAGCGGAACGCCGCCTCAAGGAATTCTACCAGTTGGCGGCACTCGACAGTCTGGGCGGATTATCGCGGGCGGAGCTCTCGGCCTGTGGCGCGCTCATCGATTATGTGGCGCTCACGCAGAAGGGGCTGCTGCCGCGCCTTGACCGCCCGCTGCGCGAGCTGAGCGATGCGGCGCTGCTCATCGACCCCGCGACGCGCCGCAACCTCGAACTCTTCACCACGCTGGCGGGGGACCGCAAGGGAAGTCTACTCGCCACTATCGATTGCACGGTGACCAGCAGCGGCGCGCGGCTGCTCGCACAGCGCCTCGCCGCGCCGCTGGCCGATAGCGCCGCCATCGCCGCGCGGCAGGAGGAGGTGGCGTTCTTTCTCGCACAATCCGCGTTGCGCGATGCGTTGCGCGCGACGCTGAAAACGCTTCCCGATCTAGAGCGCGCGTTGTCGCGGCTCTGTCTGGGACGTGGGGGCCCGCGCGATCTGGGTGCGATACGCGATGGTCTGGCGGCGGCCAGTGTGTTGCGGCGGCAGTTGGATGCGGCGACACCACATCCTGCGGGGATAGCGGCGCTGACGCGAGGCCTGGGCGATCATGCGGAGTTGCGCGATCTGCTGGCGCGGGCGCTGAAACACGAGCTGGGCTTTCTTGCGCGCGATGGGAATTTCGTGGCCGATGGATTCCGCGCCGACCTCGATGAATACCGAAGGCTGCGCGACGAGAGCAAGCAGCTCATCGCCAATCTCCAGCAGCGTTACGCATCCGAAACGGGCGTGGCGTCGCTGAAGGTGCGGCATAATAATATCCTGGGCTTCTATATCGAGGTCACCCAGGCGCATCAGAGCAAGATGCCCGCGCATTTCATCCATCGCCAGACCATGGCGGGGAGCTTGCGTTATACGACCACGGAGCTGGCGGAACTGGAACGCAAGATCACCGAAGCGGCCGAACGTGCATTGGCGCTGGAGCTGGAGATATTCGAGAGTCTGTCACGCGCCGTGCAGGATGCTGCGGAAAATATCATCGTCACCGCGCGCGCGGCGGCCGCGCTCGACGTGGCGAGTGCGCTGGCGGAGCTGGCGCAGGATCGCCGCTGGTGTCGCCCGAAGGTGGATGCGAGCCTTGCGTTCCATATCGTGCAAGGACGGCATCCGGTGGTGGAGCAGAGCCTGAAAGCGCAGGCCGAGCACTTCGTCGCCAATGATTGCGACCTCGGGGACGCGCAACGGCTGTGGCTGCTTACCGGCCCCAACATGGCGGGTAAAAGTACCTTTCTGCGCCAGAATGCGTTGATACTTTTACTCGCGCAGATGGGCAGTTATGTCCCGGCGGAGTCGGCGCATATAGGCGTCGCCGACCGGCTGTTCAGCCGCGTGGGCGCGGCGGATGATCTCGCGCGCGGACGCTCGACCTTCATGGTCGAGATGGTGGAAACGGCGACCATTCTGAATCAGGCGACCGGGCGTTCGCTGGTGATACTCGACGAGATCGGGCGCGGCACGGCGACGTTCGACGGACTCTCCATCGCCTGGGCGGTGACGGAGCAGTTGCATGAGGTGAATCAATCACGCGCGCTGTTCGCCACGCATTACCACGAACTCACCGCGCTCGGCCAGACGCTGCCGAAACTCTCCTGCCATACCATGCGCGTGAAGGAGTGGCAGGGCGATGTGGTGTTTCTGCATGAGGTCGCCGACGGCGCGGCGGATCGTTCTTACGGTATCCATGTGGCGAAGCTCGCGGGGCTGCCGGCGGCGGTCATCGAGCGCGCGCGCACGGTGCTTGCGAAACTGGAATCCGATGACGGCCATCGTGCGCTCAGGACGCTTGCGGATGATCTGCCGTTATTCTCGTTCTCGGAGAGTGCTGCGCCTGCGCCGGGCGCGTCTTCGGCGGTGGAGTCAGAACTCGCGGGCGTAAATCCCGACGAGCTCACGCCCAAAGAGGCGCTGGAGATTTTGTATCGGTTGAAGGCGGCGCTATAACGCGCCACCAAGCCGTCATCCTGCACGAAAGCGCAGGATCTCATGCTGCATGCTGAGAGGGATCCTGCGGTCGAGCCGCAGGATGACGTTTTTTCTCCCTTTAGTTCCACACCACCGACGTTGACATCGTGGCCGAACAGCAGGGGTGTGGGTCGCACCCTTTGCCGTTGGGGTAGCCGCATTGCGGCTGGACGGCGTTCTCATAATGGAAATGTTTTCCCGAGCTGTGGGTGATGTCTACCGCGATGTGCGCGGGAGGTTTTGGCATCTGGATCATGTGGAAAGATTGGGCGTTCGCGGGCAGAGCGCAGCCGGATTCGCCGATGAGCACCGCGTCGCTGTCGCAGCGGGTGGTGCTGTCGCAGGAAGCGAATGGCAGGCGGCCTTCGCAGGTGATCCGCTGCCCATCCGCCGTGATGACGAAGCGGTAGGAACCCGCAGGCCATGTGCCGCCATCGAGGTTGAGCGCGAATCCTTCCTGACACCACATCTGGGTGCAGGCGCGGCCTTCATCGGCGCGGGCAGGGTTGGCGATGAATGCTATCAGGATGGCGGTAAGAAAAATGATGCGATGATGCATAAATAACTCCTGTTGAAGCGATTATCTTGTACGGAGAGATCAGGCCCCTCACCCCGACCCTCTCCCCATGGGAGAGGGAGTGATTCCTATATACCGCGTTTCCCTAATTTTACGGGGGACCAGATGAGTGCCTGCGCGATCTGCATGGTGGAGGCGCGGCGTTCTTCCTGAAGCCCGCGCCGCGAGCGCAGGAACGGGCCGATGCCGGAGAGCCCGTCGGCAAAGCCTTTGAGGGCGGCATTGAATACGCCGTCGGAGGAGGCTTTGAACAGCAGCAGACTTTGCAGCAGCGCGTGCACCGGCAGCAGCGGCCAGAAGAGCAGCGGCGGCATGTTCTTCACGAACAGCCACAGGCGGTTACGCATGCCGTGATAGGTGGAGAACGCGCTGCGCCGCCCGGTGATGGCGGAGCCCACATGATGCACCACCGCGTCGCGCACCTGTATGCAGCGGCCGCCCGCCAGCCGGATGCGGAAGGCGAGATCGACATCCTCGCAATAACAGAAGAAGCGTTCGTCGAACCCGCCCGCGCGGTCGAACGCCTCGCGGCGATAAAGCGCGGCAGCGGCGCAGGGGGCGAATACCTCGACGTCGCCGCCGGGAGCGTCGGCGACCGGATGGCCGGAGCCGCCGCGCCAGGGGATGCCGCCCGCGAAATAATGATCGCCCGTCCCGTCGAGCAAATGCGGGTGCAGCGCGTCGATCTGGGTGGAGCCGAACCTCGCAACATCTGGATAGCGCTCTGCCGCCGCCACGAGGGCGGCCAGCCAGCCCGGCGCGGCAAAGGCGTCGGGGTTGAGCAGGGCGATGAGGGGACTATCGGTCATCGCGGCGGCGCGGTTATTGGCGACCGCGAAGCCGGTGTTCGCACCCAGCAGCAGGGGTTCGAGGCGCGGATCGGCGGGGAGGCCCTCCATGGAGCCGTCGGTGGAGCCGTTATCGGCGAGAATGGCGCGGAAATCGCTGAAACTCTGAGCAAAAAGCGCCTCCAGACAGCGCGCGAGGTACTTCCCGGCATTGTAATTGACGATGATGACGGTGACGGGTGCGCTGGCCATATAAGAGGTAAATACCCTGTTTTTTGGCAAAAACCACGGAAAAATAGTAAAATCTCCGCTTCTGCGGTTGACGGGCAATGGTTTTTGGCGTATGGGTCTGCCCCTGTTTTTTTATCGACTGTGAAACGAAACCGCAGTATATAAAAGCGGATGCCGCGCCGCGTGATGTGCGCGCAGGCGCGATAAGAGAGTATTTAGGAGGAATCCATGGCTGTACCTAAGAGAAAAACATCGAAATCGAAGCGCAACATGCGCCGTTCGCACCACGCGCTCAAGGGCGTGACGCTGGTACAGAATTCGGTCACGGGCGAGCTGCACCTGCCGCACCACGTGTCGAAGGACGGATACTACAAAGGCCGCCAGATCGCGACCGACGGCAGCGTGTAATCCACGCGAACGGGTGGGTAAACCGCCTTGTCCCAGAAACTTACCATCGCACTGGATGCCATGGGCGGTGACCATGCCCCGGAGTCCGTGCTGCACGGCGCGGCCGAGGCGCTTACCCGCCATGCCGGCCTGCATTTCCACCTGTTCGGTGACGAGGCGCGCATCGCGCCCGTACTCGAAGCACTCCCCGCATTGAAAGACGCCAGCACGCTGCATCATACCGCCCGCGTCATCGCGTCGGACGAGCAGCCGTCCGTGGCGCTGCGTAAGGGCAAGGATTCCAGCATGCGGCTCGCCATCGACTGCGTGCATGCGGGCAAGGCCGCCGCCGTGGTGTCGGCCGGGAATACCGGCGCGCTCATGGCCATGGCGAAGATCGTATTCCGCACACTGCCCGGCATCGACCGCCCGGCGATCGCCTCGTTCTTCCCGACGGAGGACGGCAAATGCGTGTTCCTCGACATGGGCGCCAATATCGAATGCGACGCGAAGCACCTGTTCCAGTTCGCCATCATGGGTGACGCGTTTGCGCGCGCGGTGCTGGGGCTGGAGGATCCCAGGATCGGCCTGCTCAATGTCGGCGAAGAGGACATGAAGGGCCATGAAGCGGTGAAAGAAGCTGCCGCCATGCTGAGGAATCCCGATCTGTCGCTCAATTTCCACGGCTTCGTCGAGGGCGACGACATCGCCGCCGGCACGGTCGACGTAGTGGTGACCGACGGGTTCACCGGCAATATCGTCATCAAGACCGCCGAGGGCGTCGCGCGCATGCTGGCGCACAAGGCCAAGGGCGCGCTGAAACACTCGCTGCTCGCCAAGCTGGGACTGCTGCTGGCGCTGCCCGCCATCCGCCGCATCAAGGATCATCTCAATCCTTCGCGCTATAATGGCGCGATGTTCCTGGGGCTCAACGGCATCGCGGTGAAAAGCCATGGCGGCGCGGATGCCGAAGGCTTCGCCAACGCCATCGGCGTCGCGGTCGAGATCGCCATGCACGGGCTGAACCGCAAGATCATCGAAGAATTGCAATCCACCAACGGCAGCATCATGGCCAACGGGAATGGCAGCAACAGCATCAGTCCGACCGACCCGGATACGTCCGGCATGGCGCTGGCATAGGGGTTGCGCGCCATGATCCGATCGGTCATCACCGGCTGCGGCGCATACCTTCCGAAAAATCGCGTCACCAACGCGGATCTCGAAAAGACCATGGAAACCAGCGACGAGTGGATCGCCACGCGCACCGGCATCCGTGCGCGCCATATCGCGGCGGAGGGAGAGTTCACCTCCGACCTCGCGGCGCATGCGGCGAAAGCGGCGATGGACAACGCGGGCGTCGGCCCGGAAGATATAGATTTAATTATCGTTGCGACTACCACGCCGGATGAAACATTACCCGCCACTGCGGTGCATGTGCAGCGCAAGCTGGGCATCACGCAAGGCGCGGCGTTCGACATGCAGGCGGCCTGTTCGGGATTCGTCTACGGGCTCTCCATCGCGGATAGTTTCCTGCGTGCGGGCACGGCGAAACGGGCGCTGGTCATCGGCGCGGAAACCTTCTCGCGCATCGTCGACTGGGAGGATCGCACCACCTGCGTGCTGTTCGGCGACGGCGCGGGCGCGGTCGTGGTCGAGGCGCAGGAGACGAGCGAGGACATCGGCATCCTCTACAGCAATATATTCTCCGATGGGCGCTATGCGGATATTTTGCGAACGGACGGTGGCGTATCCTCTACCCGCACCGCCGGACTATTACGCATGGCGGGCAAGGAAGTGTTCCGCCACGCGGTGTCCAAGATGAGCGATTGCGTGGCGCAGGCACTGGCCACAAAAGGCATCGACAAGAGCACGGTCGACTGGGTCATCCCGCATCAGGCCAACCAGCGCATCATGGAGGCCATCGCCGACCGCATGGAGCTTCCACTGGAGAAAATCATCTCCACCATCGCGCTCCACGCCAACACGTCGGCGGCTTCCATCCCGCTGGCACTTTCTGTGGCGCTGGCCGACGGACGCGTCAAAAAAGGAAATTTATTAGCTTTACAGGCACTTGGGGCTGGACTTACCTGGGGTTCCTGTCTTATAAGATGGTAAGAGGCGTCGGCGGGATGTATCCGCGAGGCGTCCGGAGAGTGCAAAGAATGGGGACGGAACATGAGCGATAAGACACTGACACGCGCAGAACTCAACCAGGCGATCTACCGCGAAATCGGGTTGTCGCTGTCGGAATCGTCGGATCTGCTGGATTCGACGCTGGAGCAGATCATCCGCGCCCTTGAGGCCGGTGAGAGCGTGAAGCTGTCGTCGTTCGGCACTTTTTCCATCCGCTCCAAGCGCCAGCGCGTGGGCCGCAATCCCAAGACCGGCGTTGAAGTGCCGATCACGCCGCGCACGGTGGTGTCGTTCCACCCCTCCAACCTGCTGAAAGAGCGCATCAATAAAGCACTCAACGAGACTCCGACGGCGTGATTTCTGTCATCCCCGCTTTATGCGGGGATCCAGAGCCGCACACGCATCCGTTGCTTGAGACCCCCGCACTTCGGCGGGGGTGACAGTGATGGGAATCTGGCCCACCCCTTGACACCGCGCCCGCGCGCAGGTAACAATACCCCCTCGCTGGGTTCAGGGGTTCTCTCTGACATAAGGCATCCGCCGGGACAGTGTCCCCAGTTGCTAAACAAAAACGTTTCAGGAGCGTTAGCAACATGGCATTCGCATATTTCCATTCCGCGCTTCCGGCGTAGCCGGTTCTCATTTCCCGCATCGTCGATGCTTGTCACACCATGCCGCGCGGTATGGAAAAATATCCGTTTTGCCGGCGCTGCCGGAAAAATACAGGTTGGAGAATCCTTATGAATACCACGATCGATAAAGAAAACCGCTATTGTGCCCATAATTACCATCCCCTGCCCGTGGTCATCGCCCGGGGCGAGGGCGTCTGGTTGTGGGACGATGCGGGCAACAAGTATCTCGACATGATGAGCGCCTATTCGGCGGTGAGCCACGGGCATAGCCACCCACGCATGGTGAAGGCGCTCACGGCGCAGGCCTCGAGGCTGTGTATCGCGTCGCGTGCCTTCTATTCCGATACGCTCGCGCCCTTCCTGGAGAAGCTCTGTTCCGTCACCGGAATGGATGTGGCGCTGCCGATGAACACCGGTGCGGAAGCGGTGGAAACGGCGCTCAAGGCGGCGCGCCGCTGGGGCTATAATGTGAAGGGCATCCCGGCGGGCAAGGCGGAGATCATCGTGTCGCGCGGGAATTTCCATGGCCGCACGACGACCATCATCAGTTTCTCCTCGGATGAGGAATATAAGCAGGGCTTCGGGCCCTTCACGCCGGGCTTCAAGGACGTGCCGTTCGGCGACATCACGGCGCTGGAGGCGGCCATCACGCCCAATACCTGCGCCTTCCTCACCGAGCCGATCCAGGGCGAGGCGGGCATCGTCCTGCCGCCGGAAGGCTGGCTGAAACAGGTGCAGGCGCTGTGCAGGAAGCATAACGTGCTGCTCATCACCGATGAGATCCAGAGCGGTCTGGGGCGTACCGGCAAACTGTTCGCCTTCCAGCATGAGATCGACCGGCCCGACGCACTTATCCTCGGCAAGGCACTGGGCGGCGGCATGATGCCGGTATCGGCGTTCCTCGCGCGCAAGGATGTGATGGACCAGTTCACCCCCGGCAGCCACGGCTCCACATTCGGCGGCAACCCGCTGGGTGCGGCGGTAGGTCTGGAGGCGCTGCGCGTGCTGGAAGAAGAAAAACTCACCGAGCGCAGTGCGGAGCTGGGCGCGTATCTGAAAGACCGGCTGCGCGGCCTCAACAGCCCGCTGGTATCGGAAGTGCGCGGCAAGGGGTTGTGGATCGGCATGGAGATCGACCCTGCGAAGGCGGCCGCCCGCACGGTCTGCGAGAAGCTGATGGCGCGCGGCGTGCTCAGCAAGGAAACGCATCATACCGTGGTGCGCTTCGCGCCGCCGCTCATCATCACCAAAGAGCAGATCGACAGCGCGGTGAATGCAGTGCGCGAGGTGCTCTCCGAGCTTGCGGAAGTGAAGAAGAGGGCCTGAGCCATGACGCCTACCCTTGCATTGATCCCCTTCAGCTGCGGCTGGGGTGCGAAGCTGCGCGGCTGTGCCGACGGCCCGTCTTCGCTGAAGAAATGGAAGCTCGCCGAACAGCTGGCAGAAGCGGGGCTTACGGCGGAGTGGGATGAATTCACCCGCTTCGACGCGCCGGAAAAATCGCTGAGCCCCGCGCAGGCGCTGCCGCTGGTGACGCGCTATAACGTGGCGCTGGAGCAGCAGGTGGCGGCCTGTGTTGCCGCGAAAAAGATTCCCGTCACGCTGGGCGGCGACCATTCGATGGCGGTGGGCACATGGGGCGGCGTCACGCGCGCGATGGGGGCGCGGGAGAAGCTCGGGCTCATCTGGTTCGACGCGCATCTCGACGCGCATACGCCGCGCACCTCGCCTTCGCTGGCCTATCACGGCATGCCGGTGGCGGTGCTGCTGGGTGACGGTGCGGAGGAACTTACCTCCATCGGCGGGCCGGGCGCGAAGATCGCGCCGCAGCATCTCTGCCTTATCGGCATCCGCAGTTTTGAGGAGGCGGAGCACCGCTTCCTCACCGATCTCGGCGTGCGGATATTCTATATGGATGAGATCAAAAAACGCGGCATGCAGGCGGTGATGCAGGATGCGCTCGCCATCGCCGCCACCGGCACGGACGGGTTCGGCATCACCGTGGACCTCGACGGATTCGACCCCTATGAAGCACCCGGCGTGGGCAGCCCGGAAGGGCATGGGTTTTCACGCGCCGATGGGCTGGCGGCTATCCACGGGCTTGGGCGGCATCCGGGCTTTGCGGCACTGGAGATCGCGGAATACAACCCCTACCGCGACCGCAACCATGCGACCTCCGCACTGGTGCGGGATATTATCGTGAACGTATTTGAGGGATAGAGCCCAGAAATCCTGCCTCTGTAATCAAAACTTAACGATTTATTCCTACAGTGGATAGGCAGAGAAAGGCACGGCAGAAGGTTCACATGAATAGATTCGAAGAAGCACTGCGGGACATTGACGCATATCTGAACGTCCCGCCGCAGGTGTTACAGCATAGCCCGATGGATCCTGTCATCGTGGCGGCGGCCTGTATGCACCGGGTGTTCAAGGAGCATGTCGAGCGTTGCCGGGATTCTCCCGCCACGCTCGTGAAAGCACTCTCCACCCGCAACGCGCGGCGCGGGTTCTTCTCTAACCGGGAGAATAACACGGTGGAAAGTCCCGTCAGCGAATTCCTGCGCACGGTGCAGGAGCTGCCTACGGACGCGTTAACGGTATCCGGCGTTGTGGATAAGACGCTGAAATTCCTAAAAGTGCAGGGGATCGAGGGGGTAGACCCCGCGCCGCTGGCGCAGATGATAGGGGAGCCTGCCCTCGTGCACCTCGACAAGTTCCGGCATTTTGCCGGGCCGGGCTTTCAGGATACCGCCCTCTATATGGATTTTCATACGCCACTCCATGGAACCGTGGCGCACACGCTGGAGGGGGAGGTGCTCACATGGAGCGGTCGCCCGCCGTCGGCGTTAAAAGAAGCCATCCTGCACACGAAAGAGAGATACCATGTGGGATATGCGGTGACGTCGCATACCCTCGACCCCGCCGTCACCATCTCCTCCCAGATATGGGCAATGCTTGAGGCGGTGGATCGTAAAGGCGGATACTCTTCCCGCGCATTCCCGGTATCGGCAGGGGAGTTTGAGAGCAGGATCGACCGGATCTATGCCGAGCAGACCAAAGATGCCGCAGCACGGGTCGCATCGGTCGTGGCGGCACGGGAAGAAGTGGCCGTGCCTGAAATGCCCGCCACCGCCGCTACGGGAACATGGCAGCATCGGTTGAAAACGGCCACAGCACTGGCTTCGCTGCTTCAGGGGTGGCTGCGCTAGTTCCTCACATCGCCCGCGCGTCGAGCGCGGTAGTGCGAACTTTTTCCCACTCGGCTTTGGGCATAGGGATGAGGCCCTTGTAGGTGAGATACCCTTCCGCGCCGATGGCGCTTTCACCGGTCAGCGCCGCCATGAACTCGCGCAGGCCGGGAATTGTGCCGATATGATCTTTCTTCACATAGACGTAAAGCGCGCGGGAGATGCTGTATTCCCCGGAAGCGATCTGCTCGAAACCGGGCGTCACGCCATCCACGGTGGCGGCCTGTAGCGCGTCGCCGTTCTGGTCGAGGAAGCTGAAGCCGAAGATGCCGTAGGCATGCGTGTTGGCCTCAAGTTTCTGCACGATGAGATTATCGTTCTCGCCCGCTTCGATGAAGCGGCCATCCTCGCGCACCAGCATGCAGGATTTCTTGTAGGTATCCTCATCCGCGAAGGCGGCCTTGAATTCCGGGAAATGCTTGCAGGACTGTTCCATCACCAGCTCGGCGAAGGCATCGCGCGTGCCGGAGGTGGGTGGCGGGCCGTAGACCTCGATCGGCTTGTCAGGCAGGGAGGAATCGATCTCATTCCATTTCTGGTAGGGGTTGTCGATGAGTTTACCCTTCACCGGGACTTTCTTGGCGAGTGCCAGGAATATCTGATCCTTGGTAACGCTGAGCGGTTTTTCGTCCTTGGTGTCGGCCAGCACGATGCCGTCGTAGCCGATCTTGATCTCGATGATGCCCGTTACGCCGTTCTCCTTGCAGGACGCCTTCTCGGAATCCTTGATGGGGCGCGAGGCGTTGGCGATGTCGGCGAACTGCTCGCCCACGCCGCCGCAGAACAGCTTGAATCCGCCGCCCGTGCCGGTGGCTTCCACGATCGGCGTGCGGAATTCGTCCAGCTTGCCGAAATCCTCTGCCACGGTGGCGACGAACGGGAATACCGTGGAGGAACCCACGGCGCGAATTTCCTCGCGGGCGAGGGCAGGGAATGCCGTGAGAGCGAGGGCGGCGGCGATCAGGACGGCGGATGGTCGCATGGGGATCTCCTTGGAGCCTGTGGATAAACGCATCCGCTTGCCTAGGTGAAATCCCCGGCCCTGTCAATCGCCAACCGGGCGGCGGGTTTACGGCATCTATTGCGGCGCAGCATTTATCCACTGCTGCACCGCAGCATATTCTATAGTTTTATCAGCAAGTTATTTATGTTATCCTCCGCCCTGTCATCGGGAAAAAATGCGTTCATTCTGGGGAGGAGAACCATGTCATACCGCAAGCACGTACTGTTTCTATGCACCGGAAATTCCGCGCGCAGCATCATGGCTGAGGCCATACTCAACCATCGCGGCGGAAAGAATTTCCGCGCTTCGAGCGGGGGTAGTCGCCCGGCGGGCGCGGTGCATCCGCATGCGCTGCGGGTATTGCGCGAGAATGACGTTCCTGCGCTGGGGCTTGCTAGCAAGGACTGGGAAGTGTTCACCGCGCCGGAGGCCGCCAATGTGGATTTCGTCATCACGGTCTGTGACGATGCGGCGGGCGAGGTCTGCCCCATATGGCCGGGGCATCCCGGGCACGCGCACTGGAGTATTGGCGATCCGGTGAAGGCCAAGGGCAAGGAAGCCGACCAGCTCGATGCGTTCCGCGAGGCCTATTGCCTGCTCGACCGGCATATCCGCCAGTTTCTCGCTGCGCCCTTCCTCGCGGCGCATGCCGACGAGCACGGTATGCAGGCGGAATATATCAGCCGCGAATATTCGTAAGGTCAGGATACGGACGGGCCGCCCGCGCCTTTCTCCAGATCGGAGATATGGACGTTGGGCACGGCCACC
>JADZBT010000072.1 GCA_020851915.1 Alphaproteobacteria bacterium
CCCGCTACGGTTCCACACGCAGTACCACGTGTACCCTACTATATATTGAACGAAATTACAAATCGATTAGCCCCACCATCCGGCTCTCCCGGAGCCATTCCGCGTCGGTATACAAGGCCAGCGAAAGCTCGGCATTTTCCAGATGGTCAAGAAACCGCGAAAGGCCTTGAATTATCTTGATTACTTCCGCTTCTTCGGGAGCTTCTCCGCCCGCCCCCATATGGCTTATCAGCGCCAGCCGCAGCAGGGCGAAGCGCACCGCAATAATACTCGCACGCTCCAGCGGATTGCCGCCCGCCCCCGCGAAGGGGAACAGCGCCATGGCCAGTTGTGCCTGTATCCAGCGGCGCAATACCGGGGCCATTTTCGCCCGCGCGCCCTGCTCCCATTTTTTTGTCATCGCGGCGAATGCTTTTAATTCCGGACTGTTGTTCAGAATCAACAGATTTTTCCAATCCATGCGGGCTTCGAGCGCCTGCTCCATCCGCGCGAACACCTCCTGGAAGCGTTTGCCCATCTTCGGGTAACCCGCGCCCACCAGCACCGCCAGCGAATGCAGCAGCCGGTACGGGTCCGCCGGGTGGGGCGAGCCTTTCAACTGCCGGTCGCCTGCGGTACGCATGAAGAACGTTGCCGCCTCCGGCCAGCTTTTCACCGGGATATTTCCTAATGAGCGCGCGGTCGATACTATATGTAGCATCGCCTGCTCCGGCGTAATGTCCTCGCGCGCGGCCTCGCGCGCGAATGCTTCCATCACCGCCTCGCCCTGCGCTTCCGTCAGCCCGTCGGGCAGGTATCCCTTCACCTCCGCCGGAAGCCGATCCAGCGCCACGGTGTTTCGCGCAAAAGGGTTTGCCTCGCTGAGTGCCAGCCGCGCGATCTCCGGGCAGGAGAGCGTCGCCGCCATATAGGTGCGCGCCCCCAGCCTGCGCGTCACGCGCGGATAGAAATTACAGGCATCGCCCAGAAAAGATTCACCGTATTTACTCTGCACGCCGCACAGCCCGTCGGAGAATTTCACACAGAAGCCGGTCGCCTCATCGCGCTTCATAATATGCGCGCCGCCGCTCGTGACGATGGCGCTCATCAGCTCCGGCGCTTTCTCACGATACAGATCCACATGCGCGGCATCCACCTGCATGCCCCAACCGCGACAGCAGGTATCCTCGCATGCCGCGCCCGTACACTTGAATCTATCCAGTAATGCGATGCGCTGTGCTTCCATGATGCCTCTGTTGGCAATCACCCTCCCCCGTAGGGGGGAGGGTCGGGGTGGGGGCATGAGGCCCGCTGGCGTTCCTTAAAGCCCCCCTTCCGCCTACGCCAAGGCTTCGGCGGACAGGCCTGACCTCCACCCTACTGGGGGAGGAATATCAGGAGATCATATGGCGCACTTGGTACTTGCCGTTGGCGAATACATACTGAGTCGCGATCTTGCGGCGCGAGTCGATCAGCAGCGGCGCGACGCTGTTCACCGAGAGCTTCACCGCATTCACGCGGCGATGCACCGATACGATGAGCAATATCGCAAGATCCGACGGGTTGATGCCCAGCGAGTGGCAGGCCTCTTCGATGTCGGCCCGCTCGACGAACTCGTTATTGATGTCCACCGGTAATGTGACGAAGCACAGGTCATGGTCGTCCGCGCACTGGAGCAGCTTGAAGCGCTCCATCTTCTCGCTCGGAAACTGCGTGATGCAGAAGCGCGTTTTCTCCGGCATGCCGACCAGCCCGTTCGGGAACATGACCGCATTGGCCTGATTGATGGTGATCTTGCCGAAGCGGCTGTTGACAACCACGTCGTCGCCTTCTCCCGCCGTCATTGCTACCTGCGATGCCATAAGCGCCATGTGTGTTGCCTGTCGTTCTAAGGTTGAATCTGCCTGCACTGTTGCCTCCCTGTCAATAACTACTTACGCTGTTGCTATTACCCTTGCCTTACCCCGCGATAATCCCTGCATTACCGCAAAAAGTCCGCCAGCCTCAGGGAGCTGATCTTGGCGAAGGCGCTGAAGGACGCCTGCAAGATCGACTGGTCTATCGCCACCTGCGTACTCGCCGCCACCACGTCGGTGCTGATCTCATCGCCCAGCACTCCTTTCAGATAGGTGACGGAAGCGTCGTGCGCCTGGTTGGTGATCTCGATGATGTTGATGTTATTGTTCACGCGCGACTGGATGGCGTTGATCTCTTCCGCCGCCGTATCCGCCAGCTGCGACGCCTTGTCCAGAAGGATCTGATCGTCGTTCTCCATCGCGGTGATAAGCGTCTGCATCGACGCGAACAGATCCTGAAACCCCTCCTCATTGCCGCGCACACTGTAGGTGATCGCCAGACTGTCGGAGATCTGCGTCGTCGAATCCTCGTTATTGCCGTTATAATACCCGTCATCCGCCACGCCGTCGGTTACCAATGCCGGGATAGGCTCCGGCACGGCCAGCGCGTTGGTCTTGGTTCCGGCGAACAGCGAACGCCCGCCCAGCGTCATGTTGAGCTGGCTGGCGGCGTCGCCCATCATGCTTTTCACGGTCTGGATGAAGATCGGGTATTCCGTGCCCGTCGCGCTGCGTGCGGTGACCGCCATGCTCTTCAGCTTGATGGCGATGTCCAGCACCTGACTGATGGATCCGTTCATCGTCTCCAATCGGGTCTTGATGAGATTATTGCTCTCCACATACTTGTCGCTGCGGCGGATGCGGGTTTCCAGCGCGGTGGTGAATTCGATGCGGTTGCCGAGGCCTACGAACGTATCGGTCTTCCGGCCGCTGCTGATCTGCCCCTGCAACTCCGCGAGGCGATCCTGCACGGACGCCGTATCGCGCAGAAGATTCTGGTGATTTGCGTAGGTCCCTACCCGGGTCGATCCTATGGTCATATCATTACCTCATTACGCCTGCGTCAGAAGGATTGCAGCAGGGTTTCAAACAGATCCTTGGTCACCGTGATCACGCGCGCGGTCGCGCCGTACGCATTCTGGAAAATGATCGTATTGGCCATTTCCTCATCGAGATTCACGCCGCTGATAGAATCCACCTTGTCCTGAAACCCGGTGAGCAGTAACTGCTGCTGCGAGAGGTCCTGCTCCGCGAACAGCGCCTGCGTCGAGATCGACCCCAGCACCGCTGCGGCATAATCCACGATGGTGCGGCTGGTGGAGGGCAGCGTGCCCGCCGCATCGAAACTCACCAGCGTCAGCGCGAGATCGGCCAGTTGCTTCGCGGTTTCATTGCCGCCCGGCCCCAGCTCATACGACCAGTCCGGCAGCGACAGCGGGTTGGCGGGCTGTTTCACCTGCGTCATGTTCCCCGCCGCAATATAGGATGAGTTCGCCAGAATATCGGCGCGTATCTCCAGATAGATAGCCGAATTGGTGGTGCTGTCCGATCCGTCGCGCACGAAGAAATCATTCAGCTCGAAATAATCCGACAATCCGCGATGCGTTCCCACTTCCGGCGGCGAGAGGTCAAGGCGACCTTCTTCGCTGCTGTCGCCCTCGTCTATCGAAAGCACATAGAGATCGTTACGGGTAGAAATTTTCAGATAGCCTTCGTCGGTATCGTTGGTGATGACACCGCCGTCGGCATCCACCAGCGTGGCCGTGGCAAAGCGATTCGCGTTCGTGGGGAGTTCCTCCACTCCCGCGCCGCCCGTCACGGTCCCGACGTAACGATCGTTCTTGATGTCGGTCAGCGCCGTATTCACGGTGAAATCGATGGTGGAGCTCGTCACCGATCCGTCCACATTGGTCACGTCGATGTCGATGGTGATAGTGAAAGGCCCCGCACCCGTAACGTCGAAGGAATAGGCCGTGCCGGTTCTGCCTGCGTCGCCCGCACTCACGGTACGCGTTCCCGGAAGCGCGCTGGCCAGCACGCCGCCCGCGATGGCGATATTGGTAATATCCACGGTGATGTCGTCGCCCATCAGGTTCTCGAAATCGAAATCGAACGAGAAGGCCGCGCCGACCGGATTATTCTCCGTCATCGACACCAGACGGATATCGTTCAGGTCACCGACATGGATTTTTTTCTGCGGCGGCCCGAAATAGGCGTTGAACTCGTCGATGATGTCCTGCGTTTCAAAACGTCCCGTGCCGCCGCCGATGTCCAGCGTTCCAAGGTCCAGCGTGAACGGACGCACGCCGCCGACCTCCGAGAGATACGGATTGCTGATCGCCGAGCCGTCGGGATTGAACACGCCGAATGTCATGCTTCCCGTCCAGTCGCTGCTGTCGGCAAGCGACAGGGCGCGGGTTCCGGTCATGGTCGCTACTGCGGGGAAACCATTGCCGTCGTTATGGATCGCATTGAACGTATCGCGGAGCGTGGAGGTCATCTCATCCAGCGATTCCAGCATGCTGGGCATGATGATGTCGCGCACTTCTAGAAGACCGCGCAGACGGCCACTCTCAAGATCGGTATCCAGACTACCCTCGACGCCGACGCCTACCAGTGTGTTGGCCGAGCCGGTCGCTTCGCCTTCCGCGTTCACCGGCACGATCTGGATGGAACGGAACGACGCGTCATTGATGATGGAAGTGACGCTGGCTGCCCCGGTATAGAGTAATTTATAATGATTCACCGGATCGAGCAGACTGAACCCGCGCGAAGTGGAGATATTCACCTCGCCATTCTCGCGCTCGCTGGTGACGATCTCGATCTGCTCCGACAGGTTCTTCAACGCCTGATCGCGCTCGTCCAGCAGGCCCACCCGGTCATTGCCCACCGCCGCCGCATTGGTGATGGCGATATTCAGCGTATGCAGATGATCCAGCTCATAATTGACCACATCGATGCTGCGGGTGATCTCCTGATCCACCTCAAGGCGGAGGTCCTCGAACCCCTGCGCCAGCGCGTTGATCTGCTCCACCAGTATCGTGGCGTTGCCCAGCGTGGTTTCGCGCAGCGACGGCTGGTCGGGATTATCGGCAAGATCGCGTAGTGCGTTAAAGAAATTGTCGATGTAGGTAGAAAGATCCGCGTTCTCGCCCGGACGCCCGAGCAACAGCTGTACGCGATCCATATAATCCTTCACCGCCTGCGTGCGGCCGACGTCCGAATTCTTTGTTTGCAGGCTGCTCACCAGATATTTATCGACCTTACGCAGCACCTCGGTGATGTCCACGCCGGCGCCCGAGCCCTCGACATACATCGCCTGCTGCCCTACCACCTGGCGCGAGTAGCCCTCGGTATTCGCGTTGGCGATATTCTGCGACAATATGGCCATCGACGCCTGATTGACCCGGAGGCTCGTTATAGCATTGTTCAATGCGAGCGTAAGACTCATCGTGATCCCCTACCCAAAATCCCCTGCGCCACTATTCCCCGGCGCAATACTCAAACCATAGCGCGAATCAGATGACCTGATTCACCCGAAGCGACGACTCTC
>JADZBT010000073.1 GCA_020851915.1 Alphaproteobacteria bacterium
GCGGATCTGGTAGCTCGCCATGACTTCAAGGTTATGGGCAAGACATTCCAGGAAAGATACCAAGCTGTAAAGCAGAAGCTGTGGGAAATTATCGCGCTAGAATCAAAAAAATCGCCGGAAGAAATACAACATAGGATTTTAGACGACAAAGATATACCAGATAAGCCAAAAACGCCTTGGGAGCAGTTGTGTGCGGTTGAGCGAAACACACGCAAGGAAGCGAGAGTAACTCAGGAGGATCCGCACGATAAATTCAAGAAGGTCAACCGTCATTCGTTGCGAATGCTTCACCTGTTGTCCAAAGGGGCAGATGCCAATGAGATTGGCTCTATTCAGCAGGGTGCAGGGAAGAACCAGAGTATCGGCGTCATTGCGGGTTTCTCGCTCCTGTTGCGTACTGCTTTCGGTGCCGGAAAAAGTCAGCTGAAATTTGAAGAGTCTTTGGGTGAGTTGCATAGTCTGCTGGCGGAGGCAAATCTTACAATTGAGAAGGGGAACTGCTTGGGGCCCGAGCTGGTTGCTCCGCGTTATACGAGCTTTGATGGATCTATACGGTTTTTCCGCGAGAATACGACCCCCATCACCGAAGTATCGGCGCTTGCTACTGATGCATTGAAGACGGCTACCGGTATCAAGCCCGAATTGATTTCAAAAAAGGATCTCATCTGGAAGAATCCAGGAAAATCACTCAAGGAACTCCGTAAGGCGATTGTAAACCCGACGGATTATTTCGTGGGACTCACCAACCTTATCGGCACGGCGATCGCTGTGTTTGTGCCGGAGAAGAAAAAATCCATCATT
Organism: Alphaproteobacteria bacterium; assembly: GCA_020851915.1. Taxonomy (GTDB): domain Bacteria; phylum Pseudomonadota; class Alphaproteobacteria; order Rickettsiales; family RI-342; genus JADZBT01. Next base: position 802 of record JADZBT010000073.1, read on the forward strand.
CCTCCGCCGCCAGTTCTGAATCCTTCGCCATTCACGAAGATAAAAGACTTCATCACGGAAAATCCGCTATCGGTGCAGGGCATACTCTCGGTGGCCAATAAGCCGTTCCTGTTATGGAACGCGCATCAGATGCATGACCCCGATCGCCGCAAATGGTCGCTGGCGGCTTCGGGAGCCTATACGGTATCGCGTATCTTTAATATATTCGCCAGCAAGATGGGCGAAGCGCCGACGCAAACGGATGTATTCGATCCGCTGTTTGCCATGACGGCCAACACCCTGTTGCGTGTGCCGGAAGAACAGCGCCCGCAGGCGATGAGCATAGCGGTGATGGCGTTGACCAATTCTCTAACCGCATCCCTAGCCAAGAACGTGCATGTATCGCCGGAAGAGATAGAAACAAGGCTGACAAGGAAGATCGAAGAAGTCAGAACCAGTCCGCTGTTCGCCTTGCCGCCGTTGAAAGACGGAGTAGTGCCGGAAGCGCCTGCCGCATTCGCGCAGGAACGGCAGACCTCGTCGTTCGCGGATAAGCAGAAGCGCGCCGAGATGCCTGCGGCGTCCACATCGCTTAGCGAACGGGTGCTGAATCAGAAAGATGCCGTGGCAACGCCCAGCCTCTGACGCTATTCCGCTTCCCCAAGCACCCTTAGCACCTCGAAACATGCGCCGATGGGATGATACTCAGTCTTTCCGGCAGGACTTTTCTCGTCGGTGATCTTTTTGCCGTCGCGGGTGAGGATGCGGAACCATGCGCCGTATGTGTGGTCGATCATCGTGCGATCCGACCATTCCCAGATGCGGTGATACCATTCCCAGTATTTGTCTTCCTTGCTGCGTTCGGCGAGTATGGCTGCGGCGGCGAATGTTTCGTTATGTACCCAGTGGTACTTGCGGTCGTCCATCACCTTTCCGTCGCGCCCTACGGTGTAGAGCATACCGCCGAACGTGTTGTCCCAGCTTTTCTCCATCGCAGAGTCGAACAGGAATTTTGCCGTGGGAAACATCCAGTCCTCTTTACGGTAGCGCTCCAGTATGAGGATAAATTTTGTCCATTCGGTGAAATGTCCGATGTTATATCCCGGCGGGCGAAACAGGTTTCCGGGATCGTGCAGGTTATAATCCCACTCCGGTTCCCAGCGCGTGTTGTAATGTTCCCAGATGAGGCCATCGGCGGGTTTATTGATCTCGCAGGTCACGCGCCGTGCCAACAGGATGGCACGGTCGAGAAACTTAGGGTCTTTGGTCGCTTCGTAGGCTGCCAGCGTCGCTTCGCAGGAATGCATATTCGCGTTCTGGCCACGGTAGGGATCGGTGGTCTTCCAGTCCGGGCTCATAACGTCGTTGTAAAGCTGCGCCTTCGGATCCCAGAAATGTTGTTCCATCAGGTCGAAGGTCTTGTAAATATCGTCGCGCGCGGAGGCGATGCCCGCCTTCAACGCCATCGCATATGCCAATAGCACGAACGCATGGCCGTAACAGTGGAGCGTCGGGTCGGTCACTTCGCGGCGATCGAGTTCCCATGCATAGCCACCGGTCGTGGGGTTGCGATGTGCCTCGCGCAGGAAGGCCAGTCCGTGTTCCACCGCTTTGAGGTAATCGGGATCGCGGTAGAGATGCGCGCACAGGCTGAACACGAAGATGAAGCGGCAGGTGCTGACGAGATGCCGCGTCCGGGCATCAAAGACGCTGCCATCGTCGCGGAAGAAGTGGTACATGCCACCATGCTCATAATCCATGCAGCGTGGATAATAGAAGCCGATGCACTCTTTGATATGTGCATGCAGGAACGCCGGGTCGGCGTATTTGGAATGCGATTCCGGCGTGGTTTTTGCGGGTATGACAGGCATGGCGCTCCTCCTGCCCACAGAATAGCTGTTGCCCGCCCAAAGGCAAGCATAAGCGGCTTTACATGGCGGCCCCAGGCGCTATACCGGAGTAAGGGCAGGGGGAATAACGATGCATATAATGAACGATATTCGTAAGATAGTTGCGCTGGGCATTCCGGTCGCGGATATTCTGGTCACGGGCGCGGGCGCGCAATCACTGATGCAGAAATTTTCTATGCGTCCCGGTGTGCGTAATGCGCTCACGCGGGCGCAGGTGGCCGCATTCGAGCAGGAGCTGCTGACATTACCGGGCGTGGAGATCGCTCCCGGCGGCTCGATGGCCAATACGGTCTGCACCGTGGCGCGCCTATGCCCGGACGTGAGGCTGACCTTCGCCAGCCTCTGCGCGGATGATACCTATGGCCATATATTCGGTGAGGCACTCCGTTCCGCCAAGGTATCGCTTCTGCCGCACCGCACCGGCGGCACGGAAACCTCGCGTTCCTATATCATCACGGATGATAGCGGTGAGCGCGCGGTCGCACGCTATTTCGGTGACAGCATGAACTTTCTCACCACGGCGGATATTGACGCTGCGCTGACCGGCGCGGACATCGTGCTGCTCGAAGGCGAGATACTGGCATTACCCGACGGCCAAACATTGTGGAATCACACCATCCGTGCGGCGGAAGCAGTGGGCGTTCGGTTGGGGCTTACCCTGTTCGGTGCAGAGCAGGTGAGCGCGCATCGCGCGGTTTTTCTGGATACGGCGCAGCAGCATGCACATATGGTGTTTGGCAATACGGAAGAGGTCTGCGCGCTCTACGCCACAGAGGATAAGCAGCAGGCACTTGCCTTGCTCACGCGCGCTATTTCCGCGCCGTTGGTGGTTCCGCATCCGCGCTTCACACTGGTGAGCGATGGTAAGGCTCCCGCCCATTTCATCACGGCCACCGGAGATGTTACGGCATCTGCACCTCCGCTCGCACCGGAGAAGATCGTCAACACCGTGGGCGCAGGCGACGGCTTCATGGCCGGGACATTCGCCGGGCTATTGCTGGGACGCGAGGTGGAACGTGCGATGAATATGGGGCACGCGCTGGCGCAACACGTTATCCAGCAGGAAGCTGCACAGCTGGCGGATATTTCGGGTGTTCTTGTTTGTTAGTTCTGTCCATCAGTTATAAGAATCGCTTGCTTGCAAATGCTTTTCCAGAACCTGTTTTGAGATAGCGCTCAAAGTCATAGGCTTTATATTTGTTTTGGAATGCATGGTAGGTCACTAACTCCCAAGGCATAAATTTTGTCGTATGAGTCGACTGGCCACTGTTATGCTCAGCAATACGCTTTTTTAAGTCCTCGGTAATTCCTACATATTTTTGTTCGGGAGAGATGAGGCTTCTGAGTAAGTAGACGTAATACATACAGCCCTCCTTCGCCTTCGCTCCGCTCCGGCTTCGTAGCGCATCCAACGCCCAAGATGCGGTTCCGTATGGCTTCGCCATCCGAAGCCCGCAGGGCGTAGGATGGTCGGGGCGAGAGGATTCGAACCTCCGGCCTCCTGCTCCCGAAGCAGGCGCGCTACCAGGCTGCGCTACGCCCCGATACTGGTATTTCTCCCGCATTGCGCGGTGAGAGGGCTTTCTGCTACACTATTTTTCTTCGGAAGAAAAGGAGTTTTGCGCGGGAGCCCTCCTGACTTCTGGATCCAGAGGAGCGATGCTGTCTTCCGGGGCTGGCTTCGTGTCGGGCAGAATCACAGGGCTTGCCTTGGCGGGAGCGCGGTTTATCTCGCATCCGTAGGGGTTTACATAGGACATGGTGAGCGCCTGTCCTGCCAGCATCGCATCCAGTGCGTTGGCGATATAGCTGTGGGCTCCGGCCACGTCGCTTTTCTCCGGGCCGGTGCGGTCATCGACCGCGCCGATATAGGCCACCTTGCCGTCCATGCCGATGATGAATATCTGAGGGGTCGTCCGGGCGTCATATTCCTTGGCCACGCCGCCATTCTCGTCC
>JADZBT010000074.1 GCA_020851915.1 Alphaproteobacteria bacterium
CGGGGATGCTGGCGAAGGCTTGCGCGAGTTCGGGGGCGAACTTGAATATCCAGCTCTCGCCGTCCTTGGATGCTTGCGCGTGGAGTCCCTGCGGATTGCGGAAGCGGATGATGGTCGCCGTATCGGAGGGCAATAATTCCGCATCGCTTACGAATGCTTGCTGGGCCAGCGGGGCAAGATCGGCATGTGCGGGTTTATCGAATACGATCCAGCTGTAGCTGCCACGGGAGAAGACGGCGGCGGCTACCGGCTCGTTCCACGGGAACGTGACCACGTACGGATAATCCGTCACCGCGACGCTGGCCACGGGCGCGCTGGCCACCGGCTTGGTGGATGCCTTGGCCTTGGGCGCTGTGGCAGGCTTCTTGGTGGATGCGGTCTTGTGCGGTTTTGCGCTCGGGGCAGGTTTTTTGGCTGCTACGGATTTAGGTGCAGGTTTTTTTATTTCCGGCTGGCTGAGTGTTTTCGTGCGCGCGGCGAGCACGTCTTTCGGCACGTGGATGTCCGCCACTACTTTATGTTTCTCGTTGAAGTATGTCACCGTCGCACCGTCGGGGAGATCGAGCATATAGAGCAGGTGGTGATCCTCTCGCTTCGAGCCGATGCTGTCGAGATAGGGCTTCATCGCATCCGAGAGCGCGGGTAGCGTGGCGGTCGCCTCGCGGTCGAATTCTACGGTCACGTGATCCTTGTCGGTGATGACGCGGTAGCGCACCGGAACCTGCCAGTCAAATGTGATACGCCCGACGCCGTCCTGCGGGGCCATGAACACCGAGAGCATATCCGGCTGCGATTGTTCGGCGTCGGCGACGGCATCTTCGGGCGCTGCGGTTTCGGAAACGCGACCTTCTTCTTCGTTGCCTTTGGCGAGCAGTGGGGGCGGCAATATCTCACCCGGCATGGGTGGCAGGATGGAGTCCGGTTTATCCGGCGTATCGGTGGCCGCCTGCGGCGTCGTGGGGACGCGGTTATCGATGAGGTCCACGCCGCTCAGGTGTTTGCTCATAAAGCTTTTGATCTGGTACGGATAGGTGAGCGTGAACGTAACGGTCTTGGCGTCGTCGCTGACCTCTGCCTGCGTCACGAAATTTCCGATGCGGGCGAGCAGCGGCGAGAAATCCGCCGTGATGGGCTTGCTGAATTCAAGAGTGAGTAGCTCGCCCTGCGCGCGCGCGGTAAAGCGCACGGACTCCTGCCATTTGAAGATGATGCGCGCGTTGTTCCCGACCTGTCCGCCGGTGACCATGGGCGTGGCCGTATCCTCGGCGATAGCGGAGAGCGGGAGGGCGGTCAGGGCGACAGAGAGCGTGAGCCGTATCAGGAAAAAGTAAGGCCGGAATGTCATCACTGCACTGCCAGCTGACCGTTGTCTATGATTGCACGATACCCTCCACTTCTACATCAAGTCCCCGGGCAATCCTATCTCTTTCTTCCAGTGCTCATGCGGAGAATGCGGGCCCCTCACCCTGACCCTCTCCCTATGGGAGAGGGGATAAGAAAAGCCCCTTCTCCCATAGGGAGAAGGCGGGGGATGAGGGGCCTGCGGCTGCTTATTGCGGATAGAGCGACGTGGGCAGTTTTTTCTGCTGGGCGAGTGCCATGGTGAGGTCCTTGGCGCGCTTCGGATTCATCTTGGCGAGGACGGGGGCGAGTTTCTTTTCCTGCATCCGGCCCGCGACGTCGAGCAGCACGCCCATATCGATCTCCTCGAAGATGCGCGCGGCGTCCTGCGGCTTCATGTTCTCGTATATCTTGACGAGGCTGCCGACCTTGCTCTGCTCATGCTCGTTATAAAGCGCCAGCTTCGCTTCGACCTCGGTCTTCAGCGTCTTGAGCTCGGTGATCTTCTGTTCGATCTTGGCTTCCGTGCCCTTCAGTACATTGTCGCGCAGTTCCAGTTTTTTCTCGCGCTCGTCGAGTTCCTCGCGGCGCTTGGAGAGATTCTGCAACAGGTCGAGCTCGGTCTGGGAGAAGATGGTCTTGGGCTTATCTTCTTCGCCTTCCGCTGCCGCTTTTTCACTTTCCTTGGTGGAGGCTTCACCTTCTTTTGCTTCACCATGGCCGGACTTTTCCGCTTCGGCGGCGGCGTCCGCCTCTTCCTTCGCTTTGTCGAGCGCGGCCTTCACGTCGACCGTGCCCTCGCCATGCTCGCCTTCGGCGGCGGGAGTTTCTGCTTTCTCTGCTTCCTCAGGCTTCTTCTCTTCTGCGGGCTGCTCTGCTTCAGCGGGCTTTTCTTCTTCCTCTGCGAACGAGGAGGAGATGGGGAAATCGCGGGTGGCCGCTTCCTCGCCATGCACGACGATGTCGCCCACTCTCAGCAGGAACATGAGGATACATACGGTGATGGTGGCGGTAAGGATACGCATGGGTTAACGGATCGCCTTCAGCACTTCCAGTAATTCCTGCTCTGCCTGCGACCGGGGGCGCGGGCCGGCCGGTGCTGTTACGGGGGCCGTGGCGACAGCAGCGGTGGCTACTGGCGTTGTGGATTCACGCGGTATGGCGCGCGCGATCTGTTCGAGTGCGGCGGCCCCACGCGCGGCGACCGCGTTGGCGGCCGCCACTTCGTTCGGGCGTGGCTTGGCCAGCAGTGAGTCCAGAATGGCGGCGGCGCTTTCTGCTGCCGATGCGGATTTTTTCGGTGCGGCGGAGGGGGCGGGAGCGGCGGTGGTTTGCTGGACGCGCTGCGGCTCCGCATCCTTGCGCGTGAGCGGCAGGTTTTTACCTGCGGCGATATGCTGACTCAGTTGCTCGGCCAGTTTGTTGGCCTTGTCGGTCATAAAGGCGAGGTCGTCGGTCATAAACTCCGCCTTCTCGATCTTC
>JADZBT010000075.1 GCA_020851915.1 Alphaproteobacteria bacterium
AGCGCGGCGGGTTGAAGAAGTGCGTGATGAGGAAATCGCGCGCGAAACTGGACGGCATCCCCTTGGTAAGCTCATGCAGCGGAATGGTCGAGGTGTTCGACGAAACGATGGAGCCCTTCTTGCGGACGCCGTCGATCTTCGTATAGACCGCGCGCTTCACTTCCAGCTTTTCGAGCACCACCTCGACGATCCAGTCGACGTCGGAAAGCAGGTCGAGATCGTCCTCCAGATTGCCCGGCGTGATGAGCTTGGCGTTCTTCGCGTGCGAGAAGCTCGCGGGCTTGTTCTTCTTCATCTTCTCGATAGCGCCCTTGGCCAGCATGTCGCGATCCGCCGCGCCCTCCGGCACGATGTCGAGCAATACCACCGGGATACCCGCGTTGGTGAAATGCGCGGCGATGCCCGCCCCCATCACACCCGATCCTATCACGGCAACCTTGTTGATCTCTGTCATGGCCTATCCTGCCTTCTTCTTCGTCTGTGTGTTCTTCCCTACCGGCTTCAGCACCACGGCCTGCGCCACGATATTCTCCTGCCCGTCGAACGCGATGGCGGGGGAGCCGTAGAGCTCATAGCCATCTTCCAGCGCCTGCGATACGCGGCGGCAGAATTGCGCGTCGTCCACGCCGGTAAGCAGGCGGTACGGCAGCTTCTCTTTCACTTCCACCATCAGATGGCCTCCAGCACGGTGGCGATGCCCTGCCCGCCGCCGATACACATGGTGGCGAGCGCATACTTGGCCTTCTCGCGGCGCAGCAGCAACGCCGCCTTGCCGGTGATGCGCGCGCCCGATGCGCCCAGCGGATGGCCCAGCGCGATCGCACCGCCGTCGAGATTGATCTTCGCTTCCGGTGCGCCCAGCTCCTGTATCACCGCCAGCGATTGCGCGGCAAAGGCTTCGTTCAGCTCGATGACGTCCATATCGCGCAAGCTAAGTCCCGCGCGCTTGAGCGCCTTGGTCGCCGCCGGAACCGGGCCGATGCCCATGATCTCCGGCGCGCAGCCCGCCACCGCCATGCTCTTGATGCGCGCGATCTTGGGGAGCTTATGCGCGTCGGCATAATCCTCGGAGCAGACCAGCAGCGCCGATGCGCCATCGGTGAGCGGCGACGACGTGCCCGCCGTTACACTCCCTTTCTCGTCAAACGCCGGCTTGAGCTCCGCCAGCGCCTGCACGGTGGAGTCGGCGCGGATGCAGCCATCCTTCGTGACCGTGCCGCCGCGATGCGTGATCGGAACCACCTCCTCGTCGAACTTCCCGGCATCCCACGCTGCGGCCGCTTTCTGATGGCTCTTCACCGCGAAGGCTTCCTGGTCACGCCGCGCGATCTTGTATTTTTTGGCAAGATTCTCTGCGGTTTCTCCCATCGAGATATAGACCTCGGGGTGCTTCCCGTAGAGCTCCGGATGCGGCAACGGATTGAATCCACCCATGGGGATACGCGTCATGGATTCCAGCCCGGCACAAATGAACACATCGCCCGCACCGCTGGCGATAGCACCTGCCGCGATATGCACCGACTGCATCGACGACCCGCAGAAGCGGTTGACCGTCAGCCCCGCCACCGACTGCGGCAGCCCCGCGATGAAATCCACGATGCGCCCGACATTGAAACCCTGCTCGCCTTCCGGGAAGGCGCAACCCATGATGAGATCCTCGACATCCTCGGGATTCACCTTGGTACGCGCCACCAGCGCCGCGATCACCTGCCCCGCGATCTCATCGGGCCGCACCCGCGCCAGCTCGCCCTTGTTGGCCGGGGTGAAGGGCGAGCGTACATAGCCTGCTATAACCGCGTGTCTCATGGGTGGTGGTGCTCCCTTGTGTATACTAGTCATCCTGCGGCGTGACCGCAGGATCTCTATCCGATGACCGCCGCAATTTCTGCGTATAAATCCTGCCAGTCCCCGTTCGTTTTTTCAATGAGACCTACCTTCCACTGGCGCAGCCAGAGTTTCAGCCTCTTCTCTCTTCTGATAACATTTTCAGCATCGCTATGCATCTCATAATACACCAGTTTATCGAGATTATACTTATCCGTGTAACCCGGCATGACTTTGTGCTTATGCTGCCACACCCGCTGCACCAGATTCGAGGTCACGCCGATGTACAGCGTTCCGCGCGGTTTGTTGGTCATTATGTAGACGCAGAAGTGCTTTTCCATCTGGCACTCTCATTCTGAGATCCTGCGCTTTCGCGCAGGATGACGGTTACTGTAACTCCTTCTTCAGTATCTTTCCTATCGGGCTTTTGGGCAACGTGTCGCGGAACTCGATCTCCTTGGGCACAGCGTATTTGGCGACGTTATCCTGCAGAAACGCATGCAATGCTTCGCGGGTGAGCGTACTCCCCGCCTTACGCACCACGAAGGCCTTCACGCGCTGGCCGTAGGTGGCGTCCGCCACACCCAGCACCGCGCATTCCGCCACTTCCGGGTGGAGATAGAGCGCCTCCTCGACATTGCGCGGATAGACGTTGAACCCGCCTGAGATGATCATCTCCTTCTGCCGGTCGACGATGTGGATGTAGCCCTCCTCGTCGATGAAACCGAGATCGCCGGTATGCAGCCGTCCTTCGCGCAGGGCCGCTCTGGTTTCTTCCGGCTTGTTCCAGTAGCCGCGCATCACCTGCGGGCCGCGAATGCATATCTCGCCGATCTCGCCGAGGGGCATGGGCGTCACCTTATCGTCCATGTGCATCACCTCGAAGATGGTGTCGGGCAACGGCAGGCCGATGCTACCCGCCTTGTTCTTTCCGGTAAGCGGATTCACCGCCGCGACGGGTGAGGATTCGGTGAGGCCGTAGCCCTCCACCAGCGTGCAGCCGGTGAGTTTCTCGAACTGCGCCTTCACTTCCACCGGCAGCGGTGCACCGCCGGAGATGCAGGCGCGGATGGATGACAGGTCGTAGTCCTTCACATGCGCGAAATTATTGATCGCCGCATACATGGTGGGCACGCCCGGCATGACGGTGGGTTTTTTCCTCTGGATGTCTTGCAGCACGCTGAGCAGCTCGAAGCGCGGATGCAGGATGATGGTCATGCCGCGATAGAGGCCAAGATTCATCACCGCCGTCATGGCGAACACATGGAAGAAGGGCAGCACGCCCATCATGCGCTCCTGCCCGGCTTTCAGCAGCGTATCGAACCACAGCGCCGATTGCAGCGCGTTCACATAGCAGTTGGCGTGGGTGAGCATCGCGCCCTTGGGCACGCCCGTCGTGCCGCCGGTAGATTGCAGCACGGCGATGTCGCGCTCCGGGTCGATGGGCACGGGCGCGTACCGCCCGTCATTATCGCAGAGTTTCTCGAACGAGACATGATGCGCGTCGTGCGGGATACGCGACACATCCTTGCGCTTCAGCAGCGGGAACAGCAGGTTTTTCGGGAAGGGCAGCACGCCCGCGAAACGACTTACGACGACGGTATCCAGCACCTTGTCCGCCAGCAACTCGGCGATCTTCGGATAGAGCGCGGCGAGGTCAAGCGTCACCACCATGCGTACCCCGGCATCCTCCAACTGATGCTTCAGCTCGCGCACGGAATAGAGCGGGCTGCAATTCACCACCGTGCCGCCCGCTTTCAGAATCCCGTAATAGGCGATGATGAATTGCGGGCAGTTGGGCAGGAATATCCCGACATGCACGCCCTTCTTCACCCCCGCCCGCTGGAACCCCTTGGCAGCGCGATCGATGCGCTGGCCCAGTGCGCGGTAGGTGAGCGTATAGCCCAGAAAATCCACCGCCACGCGATCGGGATAGTGCGCGAGCGGCTCCTCCAGCAGCGCGGGCAAGGCCTGCGGCACTATCTTCGCCTGCCAGTTCACCTCTCTGGGATAGGATGTGAGCCACGGGGTATCGGTCATGCGGATAGTGTACACAGGCACACTGAATTGTCATCTCACTTATGGAGCCCCCCCACCCCCCCCCCACCCCCCCCCGGGGGGGGG
>JADZBT010000076.1 GCA_020851915.1 Alphaproteobacteria bacterium
GAATCGAACCCGCGACAACCTGATTAAAAGTCAGGTGCTCTACCGACTGAGCTACCAGATCATACCCTTGGAAAATCGAGCCGAAACCATAGGCGACGGCGCGCATTTGTCAACCGGATAAATAGCCTTCCCGCAGAAAACCGCCTCAGGCGGCGAACAATCCGAATGCGCCGAATCCAACGAACAGCAGACAGGCACACATTCTCACGGCCTTGAGCGGGATGCGCCGGAGTATCGCCTCCCCAAATAATACCGCAGGGATGTTGGCGGCCAGCATGCCAAGCGTGGTTCCCAGCACCACCGACACGGTACTGGCATATTCCGCACCCAGCGTCACGGTCGCCAGTTGCGTTTTGTCGCCCATCTCCGCGATGAAGAAAGCGATGACGCTGGTCAGGAACGCGCCATATTTCGGTTCCTGCCCCGCTTCTTCCGGATCCTTGTCGGGTATCAGTAACCACAAGCCGATAGCGATGAACAGCACCGACGTTATCACACCCGTCCAATAGCTGTCCGCCAGCCCGCCCAGCAGATTTCCGGCATAGGCCGCCCCCGCATGATTCAGCAGCGTCGCCGCCAGAATGCCCAGGATGATCGGCCAGAATACGCGGAAGCGCGCCGCCAGCAGGATGGAGAGCAACTGCGTCTTGTCGCCGATCTCCGCCAGAGCCACCAGCGCGAAGGAATGCAGTAGCGCATCCATGGGCGTCACGCCTCTTTTTCGTCGGGATTATACGTTGCACGGAATCGGGCGGCGTATGCCGCGAGCGCCCCCTTGGCGATGGCGTCGCGCAGTTCGCGCATCAGCGTCTGGTAATAGAACAGGTTATGCCACGTCAGCAGTATCGGCCCCAGCATCTCATCGGCGCGGAACAGGTGGTGCAGGTACGCACGGCCATAATGCGTGCAGACCGGGCAATGGCACGAGGCGTCCAGTGGCTCCATATCGTCCATATGCCGCGCGTTACGCATATTCACCACGCCGTGATGCGTATAGGCGCGCGCGTTGCGGCCCGAACGCGTCGGAATGACGCAATCGAACATATCGATGCCGCGCTCGACCGCGCCCACGATGTCCTCCGGCGTGCCGACGCCCATCAGGTAGCGCGGCGTATCGGCGGCGATATGCGGCACGGTGTAATCCAGCGCCTCGAACATCAGCTCCTGCCCCTCGCCTACCGCCAGCCCGCCGATGGCCATGCCGTGGAAGTTCATCTCGCGCAGCGCCTTGGCCGATTCGACGCGCAGTTCCTCATACACGCTGCCCTGCACGATGCCGAAGATGCCGTAACCCTCGCGCTCCATGAAGGCCATGCGCGAACGCTCCGCCCAGCGCATCGAGAGGCGCATGGATTCCGCCGCCTCATCCTCGGTGGCGGGATAAGGCGTGCATTCATCGAAGGCCATGGTGATGGTGCTGCCCAGCATGTGCTGGATGGCGATGGCGCGCTCCGGCGTGAGGTGGTGCGAGCTGCCGTCGATATGCGACTGGAAGGTGACGCCGTCCTCGGTGATCTTCCGCAATTTGGCCAGCGACATCACCTGAAACCCGCCCGAATCGGTGAGTATCGGCTTATGCCAGTTCATGAATTTATGTAAGCCACCCAGCGCATGGATGCGTTCCGCACTCGGGCGCAGCATCAGGTGGTAGGTATTGCCGAGAATGATATCCGCGCCGGTGGCATCCACCTGCTCCGGCGTCATGCCCTTGACGGTCGCCGCCGTTCCCACCGGCATGAAAGCCGGGGTCTGGATGTCGCCATGCGCGGTACGCAGCACACCGCGCCGGGCGTTACCGTCAGTGGCGGAGATGGTGAAGGAGAATTTGGTCATAGCCTCTGTTACTTCGTCATGCTGAGGGAGCATCGCGACCGTAAGCATCCAGATCGTCCCAATGGCTCTGGATCCTCACGCGCGCTTCGCACGCTCAGGATGACATTATTAATTACCAAACCGCTTGGTATCCGCCGGATACACGCCCAGCACCTTGATGCCGCGACAATAGAATCCGATCTCTTCCAGCGCCTGCTTGACGTTCTTCTGCTGCGGATGCCCCTCGAACGTGACGAAGAACTGCGCCACGCCGCCGTCGGTGCTGGCGATGTAGCTCTCCAGCTTCAGCATGTTGACGCCGTTGGTAGCAAACCCGCCCAGCGCCTTATAGAGCGCCGCCGGTATGTTCCGCACGCTGAACAGCAGCGTGGTGAGCACGCGCTCCCGTTCCGGATCGGGATCCACCTCTTCCTTCGAGATGGTCACGAACAGCGTGGTGTTGTCATTGCGATCCTGCATGTCCTTTTTGACGATCTCCAGACCATACAGCTCCGCCGCTAGTGCCGAGGCGATGGCCCCCTTGCTCTTGTCGCCCAGCTGCGCGACCATTTCCGCCGCGCCTGCGGTATCCGGGTAGGCCTCACGGGTGACGCCCAGCTTCACCAGATTCTCGCGGCATTGCATCAGCGCCTGCGGGTGCGAGTAGACGGTCTTCACCTCTTCCAGCTTCGCCCCCTTGGGCGCGAGCAGGTGGTGCTGCACCTTATGCAGATATTCGCCGATGAAATGCAAATTGGTCGTAGGCAGCAGCGCATGCAGCTCCGCGACGCGGCCCGCCTGCGAGTTCTCGATGGGAACCAGCCCCAGCTCCGCTTCGCCGCTCGCCACCTTCTCGAACACATCCTCGAACGACGGGCACGGGATGGTATCCATATACGGATGTGCGAGGCGGCAGGCTACGTCAGAATGCGCGCCCGGACGGCCCTGAAAAGCTATGGTGTTTTTTGCCATTTTCGTGTATTCCTCTATCCCCTTTGAAATCAAGGGCTAACAGCAATAACCCAAAAGGACGCATTTTGGAACCGGATATTTTGACGCGGCATCATTTTAAGGCCAAGGGCTGGAAGCGCGAAAGCTGGCGGGATTTTCCCATCCAGCAGCAGCCCGATTATACCGACAAAGCCGTCGTGAAGCGGGTCGAGAAAGAGCTCTCAGCGCTTCCTCCGCTGGTGACGCCCAACGAAACGCGCGCGCTGATGGACGAGCTCGCCATGGTCGCCGAGGGCAAAGCATTTTTGCTTCAGGGCGGCGATTGCGCCGAGAGCTTCGCGGAATTCAATCACAAGAACCTGCAGGAATATTTCCAGATCATGCTGCAGATGACCGTGTCGCTGATGTACGGCGCGGGCTGCCCGGTCGTAAAGGTCGGACGCATCGCCGGCCAGTTCGCCAAGCCGCGCTCCGCCGGCATGGAGACCATCGACGGCGTGGAGCTGCCCAGCTATCGCGGCGACATGGTGAACGGCATGGACTTCACCCCCGAAGCCCGTAAGGCCGACCCCGAGCGCCTGCTGAAGGTCTATTACCAGTCGGCGACCACCATCAATTACCTGAATTCACTGGCGCGCGGCGGCCATGCCAGCCTCGACCAGACCAGCCTGTGGATGACCGAATTCATCCGCAAATCGCCGCAGGCAAAACGCTTCCAGCACATCATCGACGGCATCAATGACTGCCTCACCTTCATGGCCGCCTGCCGTCTGCCGATGGATCGCATCCCGGAATTGCGCGAGGCGTCCTTCTACACCTCGCACGAGGCGCTGCTGCTCAATTACGAGTCCACCCTCACCCGTCAGGATGAAACCACGAAAGAATGGTACGACTGCTCCGCGCACATGATCTGGATCGGCGACCGCACCCGCGACCCGGAAGGCGCGCACATCGAATATTGTCGTGGCATTGCCAACCCCATCGGCGTGAAGGTCGGCCCCTCGATGAAAAAGGACGCGCTGATAAAGCTCTGCGATACCCTCAATCCGGATAATATCCCCGGCCGCCTCACCCTCATCTCGCGCATGGGCGCGGACAAGGTAGAGGAATCGCTGCCGCCGCTGGTGCGCCTTATCAAGAAAGAAGGCCGCAACGTCGTCTGGTCGTGCGACCCGATGCACGGCAACACCATCAAATCGCCGAGCGGCATCAAGACCCGCAAGTTCAACGAGATACTCCGCGAGCTGCGCGGCTTCTTCGCCGTACACCACGCCGAAGGCACATACGCGGGCGGCGTGCATTTCGAGATGACCGGCCAGAACGTGACCGAATGCTTAGGCGGCGCGCAGGCTATTTCCGAATTGGATCTGCATGATCGCTACCACACCCACTGCGACCCGCGCCTCAACGCCTCGCAGAGTCTGGAACTCGCCTTCCTCATCTCCGAAGAGCTGAAGAAGGGGAAAAAATGATTATGTGTTATCCCGGCGCAGGCCGGGATCTCATGCATCCACAAGCGCACCGGGATAGATAAGATCCCGGCCTGCGCCGGGATGGCATATTTTTCTGGTACACCGCATGCACATCTCCCTCTTCGACTTCCACCTCCCCCGCGAGTGCATCGCTGAGCGCCCCGCCAGCCCGCGCGATTCCGCCCGGTTGCTGGAAGTCACCCCGGACGGCCTGCATGACCGCACCGTCCGCGACCTTCCCGACCTGCTGAACCCCGGTGACATACTGGTATTCAACGACACCCGCGTCATCCCCGCCCGCCTGAAGGGCAAACGCGGCGACGCGAAGGTCGAGATCACCCTGCACAAACAGGACTCCGCCGATAGCTGGCACGCCTTCGCGAAGCCCGCCCGCAAACTGAAACCCGGCGACGTCTTCCGCATCGCCGATGATTTCTCCGCCACCGTCACCGCCAAGGGTGAGGACGGCGAAGTGACCGTCCGCTTCGACTGCAGCGGCCCCGAGCTCATGGCCAAACTCATAGAATACGGTGAGATGCCCCTGCCCCCTTATATTCCCCGCGAAACCGGTGCGGATTCCCGCGACGATTCCGACTACCAGACCCTGTACGCCAAACATGACGGCGCGGTGGCCGCCCCCACCGCCGGGCTGCATTTCACCGAAGAGCTCTTCGCCCGGCTGGATGCCAAAGGTGTTCAGCGCGCCTTCGTCACCCTGCATGTCGGTGCAGGCACGTTCCTGCCCGTGAAGGCCGAGAACACCGCCGACCACCGGATGCACGCCGAATACTGTGTTATTTCAGCAACAGATGCCGAGATAATCAATCAGGCACGCCGTGCGGGCGGCCGGGTGGTCGCCGTGGGTACGACCTCGCTCCGCACGCTGGAATCCGCCGCCGATGAATCCGGCATTATCAAAGCGTTTCAGGGAGATACCTCCATATTCATCACCCCCGGCTACCGCTTCAAGGCCGTAGACCTGCTCTTCACCAACTTCCACCTGCCGAAATCGACGCTTTTCATGCTGGTGTCCGCCTTCTCCGGCCTCGACACCATGCAGAACGCCTACGCCCACGCCATCTCCACCGGCTACC
>JADZBT010000077.1 GCA_020851915.1 Alphaproteobacteria bacterium
CGGAAAATTCGCCATGCACGGTCGAGATATTCACGCCGACCTTCTCGAATACGCGGCCCTTCATCACCGACATCTCGCCGCCGCCGCCATCGGCACGTTGCCAGGGTGTGCGCGTGAAGCGTCCGGGCGTACGGTCGGCGTAAGTACCGGTGAGCTCATCTTCCAACCGCTCGAATTCGGCGCAGATGGCATCGCGCAGACTTCGGAACCATGCGGTGGCGGCGGTCTGTTTGTCCCCGATGGTGGTGATGGAAGAATTC
This sequence comes from Alphaproteobacteria bacterium, assembly GCA_020851915.1. GTDB lineage: Bacteria > Pseudomonadota > Alphaproteobacteria > Rickettsiales > RI-342 > JADZBT01. The sequence goes on from JADZBT010000077.1 coordinate 261, forward strand.
ATGGTGGTATCCTTATGCAATATGCCCGGTCTGCCGCAATGCTTCGGCCAGTACGATCGCGGCGGCCATGGCCACGTTCAGCGAGCGGGCGGGTGGCTGCATGGGAATGAGCACCCGTGCATCCGCCGCCTGCGCCACCGTGTCCGGCACGCCGGCGGATTCCCTGCCGACCAGTACTATATCATCGTCGCGAAACCTATGATGCGTATAGCATAGCTCCGCCTTGGTGGTAAGCAGGATGAGGCGGGGTGAGGGGGCGTTAGTTCTTGCCGCGTTGAGAAACGCCTCCCACGAGGCATGGCGCGCCATGTGCGCATGCGCGAGGTAGTCCATGCCCGCGCGGCGTATCTTTTTATCGTCGAGCGGGAAGCCGCAGGGCTCGATGACGTCCACTCCCACGCCGAAACAGGCTGCTAACCGCAGCATGGCGCCGAGGTTCTGGGGGATGTCGGGTTGATAAAGAGCGAGGCGCATCGGGCAAGGTTTCGGGTTTCAGGTTTTAGGAAATGTGCTAACAGTACCTAACGCCATATCAACGGAAAGGCAACGCATGGACATCGGACTCTATCACTGGCTCAAGGCGCTGCATATCATCGCGGTGGTGGCGTGGATGGCGGGGTTGCTCTACCTGCCGCGCCTGTTCGTTTATCATGTGAATGCGACGGCAGGTTCCGAGGCGTCGGAGATGCTGAAGGTCATGGAGCGACGGCTGATGCGCTTCATCATGCTGCCCGCTTCTATTGCTACCTGGGTGTTCGGGCTGGGGCTGCTGCATTATTTCAGCCTCGCCGAGGAGCCGTGGCTGCACTCCAAGCTGGGACTGGTGCTGGTGCTTACCGGTTTCCACCATTTCTGCGCGCGCTGGCGCAAGGATTTCGCGCGCGACGCCAACCGCCATACAGCCAAGTTCTTTCGCATTATGAATGAAGTGCCGACCCTGCTGATGGTAGGCATCGTGCTGCTGGTGGTGCTGAAGCCGTTCTAGGCATATAGGCCACAGTTCCGGGCTGTGGAGCGTGGTTGCCCGAGAGGGGTAACCCGAAACCATTTGACTTTTCACCCGAATCGGGATATTGAACGGCAATCCAGAGGCGGTGCATGTTCCGTGCGGCCTGTAGAGCCAGCCAGAATTTTCTGAATTTCCTCTCGCTGTTCCCCGGGGTTACCCACATATTTTCCATTATAATTCAATAATATCATCCTGAAACGAGCATTCCCATGAAACTGCAAGACCTGAAGAAAAAATCCGCCGACGAGCTGCTGGAGATCGCCGAGCAGAACGGTGTCGAGGGCGCGAGCTCCATGCTCAAGCAGGGCATGATCTTCGCCATCCTCAAGCAGCGCGCCGAAAAAGGCGAGACCATCACGGCGGAAGGCGTCATCGAAATACTTCAGGACGGGTTCGGTTTCCTGCGTTCGCCATCGGCCAATTACTTCGCGGGCCCGGATGATATTTACGTATCGCCCAGTCAGGTGCGCCGCTTCGGCCTGCGTACCGGCGATACGGTCGAAGGCGAGATCCGCTCTCCCAAGGACGGCGAACGCTATTTCGCGCTGCTCAAGGTGACCAGCATCAATTACGATCCGCCGGAAAAGACCCAGAAGCGTATCAATTTTGACAATCTTACACCGCTTTATCCCAACCAGCATATCCAGCTGGAGATACCGCAGACCACCAGTAAGGAAGAAGACTTCAGCAACCGCGTGATCGATCTCGTGGCGCCGCTCGGCAAGGGCCAGCGCGGCCTGATCGTGGCGCCTCCGCGTACGGGCAAGACCATGCTCATGCAGGGCATCGCCCATGCCATCACCGCCAACCATCCGGAAGCCTACCTCATCGTGCTGCTCATCGACGAGCGCCCCGAGGAAGTGACCGATATGGCGCGCTCGGTGAAGGGCGAGGTGGTGAGCTCCACCTTCGACGAACCGGCGACCCGTCACGTGCAGTTGGCCGAGATGGTCATCGAAAAGGCCAAGCGTCTGGTTGAACATAAGAAGCATGTGGTCATCCTGCTTGATTCCATCACGCGCCTCGCGCGCGCCTATAACACGGTCGTGCCGTCCTCGGGCAAGGTGCTCACCGGCGGCGTGGACGCCAACGCCCTCCAGCGCCCGAAACGCTTTTTCGGCGCGGCACGCAATATCGAGGAAGGCGGCTCGCTCACCATCATCGCCACCGCGCTCATCGACACCGGCTCGCGCATGGACGAGGTGATCTTCGAAGAATTCAAGGGTACGGGCAACAGTGAGATCGTGCTCGACCGCAAGCTCGCCGACAAGCGCACCTTCCCGGCCATCGACATCTCGAAGTCCGGAACGCGTAAGGAAGAGCTGCTGGTCGATCGCCCGACACTCACCAAAATGTGGGTGCTGCGTAAGATCCTCGACCCGATGGGCACGTCGGATTCCATGGAATTCCTGCTCGAAAAGCTCCGCAAAACCAAGAACAATCACGAGTTCTTCGACCGCATGAACACCGCGAGCAGCTCGGCGGCCTGATGATTTTCTTCCCTATGGGGAAGGAATGTGGAGTACGCATATGTCCCGCCCTCCGAAGCCTCCGCTCCCGCCGGAAGACGACGCATTGTGGCGTGAGGAAACCGCGCGCGATACCCCCTTATCCGGGCGGGAGATCGTGCCGCCGCCCGCACCCGTTGCTCCCCCTGTTGCGCCCGCGCCCGCTGCGGTATCTTCGCTCCCGATGCTGCCATCTGCACCCCCCGCCGCATATCTCGACCATGGCGCTTTGCCCGGTCTCGACCGCAAGCGCCGCGCGAAGCTGCGTGAGGATGCGCCTGACGGCAGGCTCGACCTGCACGGCATGACGCAGGATGCGGCGCACGCCGCACTCGACGAATTCATCCGTGCGATGTATGCGCGGGGCAAGCGCCAGCTATTGGTCATCACCGGCAAGGGGCCGGGCGGCGACGGCGTGCTCAAGCGCGCCGTGCCGCAATGGCTGAACGGGCCGGAATTGCGCCCGATGCTGCTGGGATTCGATTACGCTCCCGCCAAACTGGGTGGCGAGGGGGCGCTCTCTGTACTGTTGCGAAAAAACAAAGTAACCTGACGCTATGGAGTATAAAGCGCATATCCTGGTGGTGGACGACGATGCGCGGCTGCGCGCGTTGCTCAAGGAATATCTCTCTGAGCAGGGGATGTTCGTCGTTGCTGCTGAGAGCGCCGCCGAGGCGCGCAAGGCACTGGCGGAAATCGCTTTCGACCTGATGGTGCTCGACATTATGATGCCGGGGGAGAGCGGGCTGGAATTCGCAGCGTCGCTACGCGGGAAGAACTCCATCCCTGTGCTGATGCTCACGGCCATGGGCGCGGCGGAAGACCGCATCGCGGGACTGGAAACGGGGGTGGATGATTACCTCTCCAAACCGTTCGAGCCGCGCGAGCTGGTGCTGCGTATCGAGGCCATCCTGCGCCGCCGGCCTATGGCAAACGCAGGGAGCGCAGTGCTGGCGTTCGGGCCGTTCCTGTACGATCCCGACTCCAAACGCTTGAGCCGCCATGGCGAAACGGTATATCTTACGCCCGGCGAGGAGGCGTTGCTCTCCAAGCTGGCGGCATGCGAGGGCGCGACCGTGACGCGCGAGGCGCTGGCGCGGATCGCCGGGGACGGAGACAATACGCGCAAGGTGGACGTACAGATCACCCGCCTGCGCCGGAAGATAGAGGCAGACCCCAAGCGGCCGCATTATTTGCAGACGGTACGCGGCGAGGGCTATGTGCTGAGGACAAAATGATATGTATACTCCTACGGATGCAGCAGGCCCCTCACCCCGACCCTCTCCCTAGGGGAGAGGGAGAAGGGGGGGGGATGAGGGGCCTGATGTCGCAATCAGGTGTATGATGAATAACAACGGAATAGAAGTAACGACATGAAGCCATGGATGCGCCGGTTCCTTCCCCAGACGCTGTTCGCGCGCACGATGCTCATCCTCATCGTGCCGATGGTGCTGGTGCAGGCGATCTCGGCCTATATGTTCTATGACCGGCACTGGGAGAATGTGCGCCGTAACATGGCCGCCGTGCTGGCTGACGAGATCGCATTGCTGGTGAAGGAAACCGAGAATGTCGGCTACACCCTTCAGCGGATGACGGCCTATCATGCCGACACCTATCTGGGGCTGCAGGTGGAGCTGCTCGATGTGCATATGCTCACCCCGCAGCCGCCACATCTCTCCGACGAGGCGGAGGTGCTGCGCCGCGAGCTGGA